>JAISQS010000581.1 GCA_031274045.1 Planctomycetaceae bacterium
AAAAATTAGGAGAACAAAATTATGTCAACAAATTTAGAGTCGAAAGTAACATTGGAGAAAACTGAGAATGTTAATGTTGAGCGAAAGCGTTCTTGGTTTAGTTGGCGCAAGATTTTGATAACGCTGCTTGTTTTGCTTGCGGTGTTATCGTATTTTTGTCTTGTGCCGTCGCGTTTGATTATTTCGCCGGAGACGACGCTTGTCACTCAACTCAATTCGGAAGGGAAGCCGGATTATGTCGGGGAATTTACGCAAGAGAATAATGAAAAATTGAAAAATCCCGATGACAACGGACTCCGAATGGTTATTGAAAAGTTCGGACCATACATCTTGGAACAGTCTGCTTTGATGCAGACTTATACTTGGGAAGATTTGCTCAAAAACGACTCGGTGCAGAGCAACTGGTACCGCGAAAAATGGATTCCGCTTTGCAAAGCGATGTCAATTGATCCGACAAAGAAACCGGTCGAGTACAAATCGATCTCTGAAAAAATGATGAAGTCGGATAAAGAAGAGTACAAAACATCAGCCTTTCATTCTTCGTTGACTAGTAAGAGTTGGCGAGCTGAAGATTATCCTGATATTGCTCAATTTGTTCGTGAAAATGACGAGGCGTTGACGGTTTGTGCTGCTGCTGCGAAAAAGCCGCAATGGGTATGTTATCGACCTCTTGTTAATGGATTATTGAGTATCCAGCTTCCTGATGTACAGTCTTCACGTTATCCGTGTCGTGACTTTGCGATTCGTGCGAACGAACGGGTTAGTCGCGGTGATATTGCCGGTGCGTTTGATGATGTGTTGAGTATATTCCGTATTGCGCGGCATCTCTCCGGTGAAGGTGTATTGGTAACGCGGCTTGTCGGTTTTGCCTGTGAAGGAATAGGCTTGAGCGCGTTGCAGTCAATATTAACTTACGGCAAACCAAACGCGGAACAGATACGTCAATTTATGAACGAACTCGACAAAATTCCAAAGTACAATAAATCAATCGACAACGTTATAAAATTCGAGAAAATGACGCTACTCGATATTCTGTTCAATCTCAACAGAACGGCAGACGAAGAATGGTGGCGTATTTCATCGTATACCACGAAGCGTGATCGTACAGTTGGTATAACGCTTTGGTTATCGGCAACATTACCGATTGATTACAACGCTGCGGCAAAACGAATACAGTCACGTTTTGAGCCGCTGGAAGAAATAAACAAAGAGCATGATCTCAAAAAACGTATGCAACTTTGCAATGAAATGGAATCAGACATTGGTAAATTAAAAGATACAATCAGCGAGCCATTATTTGCGTTGTCTCACACGCCGCTTATACGTCAACGTTCCGAGTTGTTGGCAGATTATCTCACTTGTCTTGTGACACCTGCAATGGCTGCCACTTTTATAGCGGAAGCAAGATTGGAGACACAAAGAGATCAGTTGCGTGTATCGTTTGCTTTGGAATTATATCAACGCGAAAACGGTCAATATCCAGACAATTTAGAAGCACTTGTCCCGAAGTATATTGATGTGATCCCCGATGACATCTTCGCGTCGCAAAAATTAACGTACAAAAAAAACGATAACGGATACATCCTCTACTCATTCGGAATGAACAAAACAGACGACAACGGAACCACCAAAGATTTCAAAGATATAGTCGTCGAACGGAAGATAGATGTAAACAAATAATACCTTGACTATCAGATCGTTATTACATTTTCGTTAGCGACGGGGGCTTGTTACCGTTATACTACACAAGTTTTTTTGAGAATACAAAACATACGAAAAATACAAAATAAACGAAAAGAGTTGATGGTAAAATTTCGTTTGTTCCGCATATTTTGTTTATTCCGTATTCTCTAAAAAATAAGATATCGAAAGATGTGTGGTATAGCAAGGGCAAGCCTCCGTCGCTAACGAATAACCCTTAACCCAAAATTTAGGAGAACAAAATTATGTCAACAAATTTAGAGTCGAAAGTAACATTGGAGAAAACTGAGAATGTTAAAGTTGAGCGAAAGCGTTCTTGGTTTAGTTGGCGCAAGATTTTGATAACGCTGTTTGTTTTGCTTGCGGTGTTATCGTATTTTTGTCTTGTGCCGTCGCGTTTGATTATTTCGCCGGAGACGACATTGATCACGCAACTCAATTCGGAAGGGAAGCCGGATTACGCGGGAGTTTTTATGCAAGAGCATAACGGACAATTGAAAAATCCCGACGACAACGGATTCCGAATGGTTGTTGAAAAATTCGGACCATACATTTTGGAACAGGCTTCTTTGATGAATGCCTGTGTTTGGGAAGATTTGCCAAATGACAAAACAGGAATGGGCAAATGGTACCATGAAACATGGGTTCCTCTTTGCAATGCGATGTCAATTGATCCGGCAAAAAAACCGACTGAGTACAAGTCAATCCACTCAAAAATGGACAAAACAGGAAAAGAGGAATACAAAAAAACAGATTTGCGTAATGCGTTGCGCAATAAAGCTTGGCGTGCAGAGGATTATCCTGACATTGCTCAATTTGTTCGTGAGTCGGATGAGGTGTTGACGATTTATGCTGCTGCCGTCAAGAAGCCGCAATGGGTATGTTATCGAACTGCTAATAATGGACTAATTGCTGTTCTGCTTCCTGATATTCAGTCTTCGCGTGCTATATGTACAGACTTTGCGATTCGTGCGAACGAACGAGTTGGTCGCGGTGATATTGCCGGTGCGTTTGATGATGCGTTGAGTATATTTCGTATTGCGCGGCATCAAACTGATGGTGATGATGGTATGATTGTAACCAGGCTTGTCGGTTTTGCTGTCGAAGGAGTAGGAATGAGCGTGATGCAGTCAATATTGACTTACGGCAAACCAAGCGCGGAACAGATACGCCATTTCATAAACGAACTCGACAAAATTCCAAAATACAATAAATCAATCGACAATGTTATCAGATTAGAGAAGATGATAGAACTTGAGGTTCTGTTCGATGTACAAAAATTTATCGATATGGTCGATTATGTAGACTGGAGTGCGGATTCGCTGTTTAGCGATTCTTATCTAGCCGGCGTGCTGTTTCAGTTATCAGCGAAGTCACCGATTGATTACAACATCGCGGCAAAACGAATACAGTCACGTTTTGAGCCGCTTGAAAAAATGAGCAAAGAATATGATCTCAGAAAACGCATGGAAATGCGCGATCAAATGGAATTAGACACTAAGAAATTATTAACAACAACAGTTAAGAATCCAACATTTGCGTTGTCTCAAATGCCGCTTATACGTCAACGTTCCGCGTTGTTGGCAGATTATATTACTTGCCTTATGTTTCCGGCTGTGAGTGGTTTTATAACTGCGGAAGCAAGATTGGAGACACAAAGAGACATGTTGCGGGTATCGTTTGCTTTGGAATTATACCAACGCGAAAACGGTCAATATCCAGACAAATTAGAAGCACTTGTCCCAAAGTATATAAGTGTGATCCCCGATGATATCTTCGCACCGCAAAAATTAACGTACAAAAAAAACGATAACGGATACATCCTCTACTCGTTCGGACGAAATAAAATCGACGACAACGGAGACGCAAAACAAGAGAAAGATATAGTTGTTGAGCGGAAGATAGATGTGGACAAGTGATACCTTGACTATCAGAACGTTATTACATTTTCGTTAGTGACGGGGGCTTGTCACCTCGTTATACTACACAAGTTTTTTTGAGAATACGAACCATACGAAAAATACAAAATAAACGAAATGAGTTGATGGTAAAATTTCGTTTCTTTCGCATATTTTGTTTATTCCGTATTCTCTAAAAAAATAAGATATCGAAAGATGGGTGGTATAACGGAGGCAAGCCCCCGTCGCTAACGAATAACCCTTAACCCAAAAATTAGGAGAACAAAATTATGTCAACAAATTTAGAGTCGAAAGTAACATTGGAGAAAACTGAGAATGTTAATGTTGAGCGAAAGCGTTCTTGGTTTAGTTGGCGCAAGATTTTGAT
>JAISQS010000636.1 GCA_031274045.1 Planctomycetaceae bacterium
GGGAAATTTGTACCAGTTGCGAGTCGTTTGTGACTCAATATCCGTAGCTCAAATCGGTAACAAAATCATATTTGTTACGATTGCGAAAGGGAATTTTCAAGTGTAAAAAGTATATATTATGTTTTTTTATTGATGATTATTTTTGTTTTTTGGGGGGGTTATGTTAGCTGCGCCTTGGGCTCTTTTAGCACTTATTGGTTTACCGATAATTTTTGGGATATATTTCTTTCGGACGCGGTCTCGTCGTCTTGAGGTTTCAACGCTTTTTCTTTGGGTTGACAAAAGCCAAGCGAAGACGGGCGGTCGTCAAATAAAGCGTGTTCAATTGCCGTTCTTGATATTTATTGAGTTGATAGTTATTTCGCTTCTTGCGATAGCGGCGGCTCGTCCGATGGTTCGGCTTGAGATTGTTGGTCATCCGACGGCGATTATTCTTGACACATCTTTTTCGATGCTTGCGGGGAACGATAACGACACGGCACAAAAACGCGCGATCAATAATTTGCACGCTATGCTTGACAACGAAATCGGTTTTCCTGTGCAGTTTGTTCTTGCCGGTGCGAAACCGCAAATTATTGCCGAACGAATGAGTAATCCTGCTGAAGCTCGCGCGGCTCTTGACGCTTGGACGTGCAACTCACACACCGCCGACCTCAACGCTGCAATTGCACTCACGGCAAATATATCAACACCCGGAACAAAAATACTCGTCGTAACCGACCATCCGCCAAAAAATAAAATTGAACGTGATAAATTACTTTGGAAATCTTACGGCAAACCGAATGATAATTTTGGAATCATTCACGCAAGCCGCGTCATTCAAGATGACAAAGATAAATTGCTGCTTGAAATCGCAAATTTCTCCGACAAACCGCAGTTATTAAACATGACAATTATAGAAACGAAAAATGCGAATATCTTGCTTAGAGACAGCCGTCAGTTGCAGCCGGACGAAATTCATCGGTTGCGTACAGTCATAAAAAATAACACTACAATCGACATCCGGCTCGATAAAGATTCGCTTGCAATTGATAACAGTATGACGTTGTTGCCGCCGAGTCAACGTCCGGTTCGCGTTAAAATCGGCTCGTTTCCTGCCGACCTAAATAGCAAAATTCAACGTGCAATTGAAGCGTCGGGCATTGCTGAAATCGTGCAAAATAATCCTGAAATTATTTTTGACTCAAATGCTCGTTTGAGCGAGACGGATAATGCCGCAGCGGATCAAAATCAAAGAAGACCTGTTTGGCTTGTCCATATTTTGACGGAGCCGGATGAGAAAAAAGTTAAGTCATTCGTGGGTCCGTTTATAATTGATTATGCGAGTCGGGTTGTGAATGGTTTATCGCTTGATGGTGTGGTGTGGAGTTGTAATGAAGGCGTTTCGATTCCGGGCAACGTCATCATTTCAGCGGGCAATATACCGTTGGTAACTGATGAGCGGAGGCGGAATAATTCAAGAATACTGCATATAAAGTTGAATGACCGCATATCAACTTTGACATCAAATCCGGCATGGCCTATTCTTGTTTGGAATATTTTGAAATATCGCAGCAGTCAAAAGTCGGGGATTTCTGTGAATAATTTGAAGCTTGGAACTGAGGCAGAATTTATCTCCGGCGAGGGCGACCGCACGTTGGAAATCACTACTCCGAGAAACGAAAAAAGAACAATCACAATAAACACCGGTTTGAATGTCCACTCCAGCACCGCAATAAGAATCCCCGCTGATCAAGTCGGAATCTATAAAGTCAAATCGGATTCGAGCAACTACGAGTTTGCGGTTGCTGCGTTGTCTGCCGAAGAATCGAATCTCAAATCGTGCAAAACAGAAACGAGCGGTAATTGGTTGGACAATGAAACAATTC
Organism: Planctomycetaceae bacterium; assembly: GCA_031274045.1. GTDB lineage: Bacteria > Planctomycetota > Planctomycetia > Pirellulales > Thermoguttaceae > WRKP01. Next base: position 1,869 of record JAISQS010000636.1, read on the forward strand.
GGACGGATTATCGTTCGGTGGTTTGGATCATTTTGCTTGCCGCGTTAGCTCTGCTAACTCTACACCAGTGGCTAACGGCTGTCGAAAAAACAACTCCAATAAAAGCCTAAAATCACGTTCACAAACCAATAACAACAACCCCCAAAAAACGCATGATCCCGATCACAACAAATTTATGTTGTGGTAAAAAATCTCTGATTATTTCATTAAAGCTCGCAAGGAATTTAATAAGGAATTTAATATCGTTCTTTGCGTGATCATTGCGCCCTCTTGCGTTAAAAAATCATCTAATTTTATTTTTTCTTGTCGTAAATTATTTTTTCTTGTCGTAAATTACTCTTTGTGCTTTTCCTATATCTTGTCGTGGGAGTTCGCCGGGTTTGAACACGTCTCCTTTTGGCGAGAAACCTAATCGTTCTTTCAGGTGTTTCTCGATCATGTATCCCGTCACAGATTCTTCCGCCTCAACATTTACACGAATATCACGCACGCCGTCGTTTTCTTCGATTACGATTTGGTATTGCGGCAAGACTCCCGGAATTTCCATCAACGCGTCCTCAACTTGTTGCGGGAAAAAATTCACTCCTTTGATGATCAGCATATCGTCAGTCCGTCCCGCGATTTTTGCCAATCTTACGTGTGTGCGTCCGCAAGTACATTTTTCACGCGATATAATTTTAGTCAAATCTCCGGTCTTGAATCGAATGACCGGAATTGCTTGTCTTGAAAGTGAGGTGACGACCAATTCGCCTTGTTCGCCGTCTGGTAGATTTTTGCCTGTTGCCGGATCGATGATTTCGATGTAGTAGTGATCTTCCCAGACGTGAATGCCGTCGTGCGCCTGACAATCCATCCCCAATGTCCCAACTCCGCCCGTTTCCGTCATGCCGTAAATGTCAAATGCTTCTATGCCAAGTTGAGATTCGATTCGCCGACGCATCCCTTCGGAAAAACTCTCCGCCCCAAAAATACCATACCGCAACTCCGGCAACTCAATTCCTAACTCCAACATCACCTCAAATATACGAACAGCATAAGAAACCACACCGCAAAGAATTTTTGTACCGAAATCTTTGGCAAGTTTGACCTGACGCTCAGTATTTCCCGAACCGGTAGGAATAACAAAAAGTCCGGCAGTTTGCGCTCCGTGATACATGCCAAAGCCGCCGTTAAACAGACCAAATGACGGCGTTATTTGAACAACATCTCCTTCCGTTGCACCAGCCATAAAATAACAACGCGCCATGCACTCGCCCCATTGCTCAATATCAGATGACGTGTAAGGCATAACAACCGCCGAACCCGTAGAACCGCTAGACATGTGCATCTCACGAATCAAACGACGCTCAACACAACACAAACCAAGAGGATAAGTCTCACGGAAATCGTTCTTGCAAAAAAACGGAAGATGAACAATATCATCCGAATCACAAAAATCATGAACCCGCAACAAACCCGCCTCCGTATAACGCTTACGAAAAAATCCGTTTTGCGTCCAAGCCCAATGAACCGTCTCACGCAACCGAACATTTTGATAATGACTTATCTCATCACGAGACATCGTCTCCGCTGTAGAATTGAAAAATCGCATAGTATACGATCAATTAAATTTCCGAGTACACACGCACTCAAATTATTGTTGCCGCCAAACAGCAACCACACACAAACACACAAACAACCCGAACTCTCAACAAGATAACAATTGTAATTATGTTGATTTTCAAAATATTCCTTGTAGTCTCGTCAAAAGGGCGATTATTTTAGCTATTGTGTTGTAATTGTCAAATGGTCTCTATTGTGTGTTGTTGGGATGTGTGTTTTGGTGTTGTGTATGTTGGCAAAATTCTTTTTCGTGGTATAAAAATTCGTAATATATCAGTGAAATATCCGCTCTTAGTAGCCATTGATAACAAAAAAATATCTACCTTACCTTTTTTAGCACGCAGACGACGCAGATTTTAAAGATATTCGCAGATAGAAGATTAGCAGACAAAAGTATACCGGCATCTATAACAAAAATCTGCGCAAATCCCGATAATCTGCGTCATCTGCGTGTCAAAAAAGGTTTGGTTTAATACAGAGCGTTGTCAATTTGCGCTGATATATTACAAACATTTTTATCTGGTTTGGAGTGGATTTTGTTTTCCAAAAAATGCTGAGCGGGTTAATGTTTTGTTTATGAATTTTCTTGTTTGCAATTAACTATTTTTTTATTTTATGATGCGAAGGTTATATGTATATTTTTTGAATTGGTTTAGTACGCTTCGACCAATTCATACGATATTTCTTGGTTATATTTTTTATGTTTTTATTATTTTTTTGTTGTTGAGTGTACCGATTTGTTGGCGTTCGGGTGTTGATGGCGTTTCGTTTATTGACACGTTGTTTATTGCGACGTCGGTTATTAGTACGTCTGCGCTTATGCCGATTCAGACAACACAGGTTTACAACATGTTGGGTGAGATAATAATTTTATTTGGAGTTCAGATTGGCGGTCTTGGCTATATGACAATTGGTTCTTATGCGATTCTTGCGTCGAAGGGGCATTTATCGGCGAACAGGATAAATATTGGCAAGGCGATTTTTGCAATGCCTGCGTCGTTTAATCCGGTTCGTTTTCTGCGTCATATTATGATTTTTACTGTATCAATTGAGGCGATTGGTGCGTTGTTTCTTTGGCAAGCTTTTACGGAGGCGGATGTTCCGAATCCGTTGTGGGCGGCAATATTTCATTCGGTTACGTCGTTTTGTACTGCCGGTTTTAGTATTTTTCCAAATAATCTTGAGGGTTTTGTGTCTAATGTTAAGGTCAATATTATTGTGACGGTTTTGAATTTGCTTGGTGCGATTGGTTTTATTGTTTTGGATGATATTTATCGTACGATAAGCAGCGGCAAGTTGAAAACGACATTGACGACTCGGATTATTTTGGTGTCAACATTTTCGGCGATTGTGATTGGTACGTTTTTGGTTTTTTTTGATGATCATGTTGCGGAGCTTCCGATTAAGGAGCGATTTCTTGTATCGTTTTTTCAAACTGTTTCGGCGTTGACGACATCTGGTTTTTCAACTTATCCTGTATCAAAGATATCGGCGGCGACAGTGATGATAATTATGATTTTGATGATACTTGGAGCGTCTCCGAGTGGTACTGGGGGCGGGTTGAAGAGTACGACGTGGTCTGCGGCGATTGCGACTATTATAAGTTTTATGCGTGGGCGTGATGAGATTACTTTTTTCGGATCAAAGGTACCGCATGGGCGGGTTACGGCTGCGTTTGCTGCGTTTGCGCTTTATTTGATTACGTTTTCGATTGGTGCGTATTTTTTGTTGTTATTTGAGGATCACAAGTTTGAGGATATTGTGTTTGAGGTTGCGTCGGCGTTGAGTACGGTGGGGTTGAGCAGGGGGATTACGCCGGAGTTGGGTACGGTTGGCAAATTGATCATCATTACAATTATGTTTATTGGACGTTTTGGAGTCGTTTCGTTAGCGTTGGTTGCAGTGGCATTCTACAAAGAAAAATTTGACAACATAGAACAAGAAAAAAACGACGACATCGTTCTGTAGAATATTTTTTCTGATTATTTCGGATTTTGTGGGGGATTATATTTGAAAGTAAACCTCCGGTTTATCCGCCCCTGAAAGTGTCAAATATCATAGCGTAGGACAACGCCCTCGTTATCGCCGCGAAGCGGCGGCGGACTGGAACGCGGGCGTCCCGCCCGCCTCTGTGCGTAATAGAACCAAAAAAGTTTGAACTGAACGCCAAGACGTGTTGGTGATCGTAAGGTGGGCAACCGACTGCCAGGCGGTTGTGTTTTCGGCGAGCGGAGCAAGCCGAAAACAGTGGGGGCGGAACACGCATTGATATACCAAATTGCCCAAAACGTAGGGCGGATTAGTTTTGCCGATGCATGTTGGCGATCCAGTTGTCGGCGAGCGATAATGATTCACTGGCGGCGTAACCGCCCGGCGGTCGGTTACCCACCTTACGTTTGCCGACACGTTTTGGCGTTCCTTCCAAACTTATTTGGTTTCCTAATGCACAGAGGCGGGCGGGACGCCCGCGTTCCAGTCCGATTGCCGCTTCGAGGCGAACTTATGTGGTATAACGAGGCGAGTACGCCGACAGCGGGATCGCCAAAACGCACCGGTGATTGTATTTGTATTTATGATTGTGAAAGGGAATTTTTACGTGTGAAAGGTATAAACATGAAAATAAAAATTGCGTTATTATGTTTGTTATTATTTTTGATCTCGTTTCCGATTGCGGCGTTTGCCGAACTGTATCAGCCGGAGACGAATTGGAAGGCGGAGTGGATAACGGTTGACGAGTTGCCGAATCCGGCACCGGCGAATCTTTGGCTGGCGTTTCGGAAGGAGATTTCGCTCGAAAAAATTCCCGACGGAATTCAGACTCGCGCTCTTTGCCGGATTGCTTGTGATTCGAAGTATTGGCTTTACGTCAACGGCAAAATGATTGTGTTTGAAGGACAACTCAAACGCGGTCCGACTCCGCAAGATACCTATTTCGATGTTGTCGATTTGTCGCAACATTTGAAGCCGGGCAAAAATCAGATTGCCGTTTTGATGTGGTATTTCGGCAAACATGGTTTTTCGCACAAGAGCAGCGGCGTACCGGGCTTTTTGTTCGATGCCTCGACAAACGGACTCGGCGGTTTGGAACTTTTGAG
>JAISQS010000644.1 GCA_031274045.1 Planctomycetaceae bacterium
AAGCGGCTTATTCGGCTCGGCGACTGGACTGTCAACGTCCTGATTCTCGCAATAGTTTTTTTTACAATCGGTGATATTTTGCGGCATTGGGGCGAGGCGTTGGCGATTTCGATTGTTCGTACGCTTGTGTTTGTTGAGATAGTTCTTCTGTTTCGCGAAAAGGAGAGCAAGCTGTGTTGGCAAATTCTTTTGATTTCTCTGTTGCAAGTTCTCGTCGCTTCGGCAATGCAACAAAGTCTTTTCTTTGGGTTACTTCTTGTGATTTATCTTTTCATTACGCTTTGTGCGTTGGCATTGATTTTTTTGCGCAACGAAAATGCGTATTATCAAAATCATTCTTTTGCGCCGTCGTTTTTGGATGCTTTGCGTGAGGAGATTGCGGCGCGTCAGGATTATGGACGGCTCGTTCGGATTGCGCTAATTACGCTTATTACAGGACCGATAGCGTTGGCAATGTCATTCTCTCCGCGCAAATCACACGAACAGATTCGATCAAATACGACTGACGATACTTTGAATCAAAAACAGATGAATGAACATTGGGATTTGTTGCGCAAATTTTTCGCTGTATTTGCAAACGAATCCGATAAGAACCCAAAAAATAATTTGATCGAATACAATTCCGAAGCCGGACTCAACCCCAGAAATAACTCAACCATGCAACTAGGCGATAACGGAACAATCACCGGAAGAGCATGGGTACAAGTCCCCGCCCGAATACCAAAACAACCAAAAATAAACAACATCAGAGACGACGACGAATACGAAATGGAAAGAAGCGCAGACCTCTACAAAGAAAATTTATACTCGCAAGAAACCGCCGGAAAACGTTTCCCGTTCTTCAACGAATTGCCCGCATTTTCAGCGGGAACAATGTACCCAAATGCCTTGACGGGCAACGGTGAACTTTTCTTGAGACTGTTCCGAAATACGATTCTTATGATGTTAATTGCCGCGATTCTTTTCTTTCTCATTCCGCGAATCGGCAAAGTAGATTTTTGGCAAATACATTGGACTTTCGGCAACGCAAAATGGGAAGCACAATTCATTCCGCGAGTCGGCGCAATCGGATTCAGAGAAGAAATCAGACTCGGCTCACTAGGAACAATACTACCATACCACAACGAAGTTATGACCGTAAAATTCAATAAAGTAAACAAAAAAAAGATACCCGAAAACAACGATAATCTTGTGCCGTATTCTGAAAGTATCGGCGGAAGTTTGTACGTTCGCGGAATCGCTTTGAGCAAATACTCAAACGGAATCTGGAACCCGCAAGACGAACAAAAAATAGTAACAAACTTCATAAACAACATAAACTCAAAACCACAACAAAATACCGAACAAAATAACCACCACAACACCACACAAGATAATTTGAACAAAGACGACTTTATTAAAAATGATTTTATTAAAGATGACTTGATCAAGAGTAACTTGATCAAAGATGAGTCGATTAAGGATGAGTCACTTGACAGCACTGATGATAATGCAGAAAAGATTGCGGATGCGAAACTTGATCGTGACGGTAAGATTTTAGCGGAGGCGGAGACAGAAGCGGAGGCGGATGTCGAGGTGGAGGGGGATGTTGAAGCTTACGAATCTAACGGAGTTCGTAACAATGATAGAATTGTTGGTGATAGGATTGCTAACGATGACACGACGGTTGGCGGTGACGCGACAGTTGGTGGTGATGCGATGGTTGGCGGTGTTGAGGATGTTGGCAATAGATATTTTCGCGGTGGTGAGATGCGTGGAATTGTGCCTGATCCGAATCGTGTTGGCGGCGGGTATGGTCGTCGTCGCGGCGGCGGCAATAGTAGTGCGATGTTTCGTCGTCAGACCTTGCGTGATATTGAGAAGATGCCTCCGGCGTTGCGTGATGAACTTTTATCGCGTCGTTATCGTCTGTTTTTTTCGCATCCTTTATTTGGGGTTCGACCTGGTGAGCTTGTTGATGCCGGTGATGGAATTGAGTTGATGTTTCAAGAGAATTGCGATCTTGTCCAACTCAACATGTCCATTCAACCGCTCGATACGGCAGTTTTTTTTGCGCCGTGGCCTTTCTTTATTTCGGCGGAATCTTCTGAAAATCAACGCGGAGTTTTGACGTACACGCATGGCAGTTTGCACGAACAGCGGATGTACCGTTCGCGGCAACAACGCATCATCTACTCAACCGCATTCAAAAAAGGTAGTCAACTGCAATTGGTTCCGTGTCAAGAGCCGGTTTCTGTAGTTGATTTGCTTCAAGTGCCGTCGGAGGGGTTGAGTGAGTTGATTTCGCTTGCGCGTGAGTGGGATCGCGAGTCGGGGTTGCCGCGTGAGGATGTAATAGGTCGGGCGTTGTATTTGGAACGTCAATTTTTGGAATCGGGCAAATTTGATTATAAACTCGGCGGTACGAAACGTGATTATGATCTTGATCCGCTTGAAGATTTTGTCACAAAAAACACGCAAGGTCATTGTGAATATTTTGCGGGTGCGCTTGCGATAATGCTTAGGAGTTTGGGTATTGGTTCGCGAGTGATTGTTGGTTTTAAGACTGAGGTTGTAAAACTTTCGGCTGATGATGTAGGTTGTGTAGTTCGTCAATCGGATGCTCATTCGTGGGTTGAGGTTTTTGTTCCGCCGGAGCAATTGCCGCCGAATATTTTAGCAATCACAAATTCGCAAACGGACGATTCGGGAATAAACGTTGCGCTAAATAAGAACAACGATAAAATCAATCCTCTTTGGTGGAGTCGCGGCGGTTGGTTGCGGCTTGATCCGACTCCGCCGACGGATGATATGACATTGATGACGCGGTTCTCGTTTGGCTTGACCGATCTCATAAATAAGATTTCGGAAATGTGGAACTACGGCGTTTTGAACATGAATTCTGAACGGCAAATGGCATGGATTTACCAGCCGATTTGGTCATCGTTGAAATATATTTCCGAACGTGTGTTCAACATCTCATTCTGGCGGCAAGCAATACCCGCAATATTCAAATACTACAAAGACTTGATTTTTAGCGGCAGCAATGCGACTTGGCAATTACGCGATAAACTTCTTCTGGGGACATTGGCGGTGTTGGTGTTGGTGTTCTGTGGGCTGGTGACGTGTTTGGTGATTCGTTTGCGGTGGATGTTGTTGAAGAATAAAGCGGGAAGCCTAAGAAATAGAACAACTATTGCGTTTTATTTGAGAATGGAACAAATACTGGCAAAACACAACAGACAAAGATTGCCGTACGAAACGCCGCTCGAATACATCAATTCCATCAATCTTGAAAAATTAACAACACAAATTGTCAACACATACTACCGCGTAAGATACGGCAACTCAAAATTATCAAACGAAGAACAAATCACAATTAAAAACGCTCTCGATAATTTGGAGCTTGAACTGGAGCGAATTGAATACGCCGAATCCGGCGGCAACAGACACAAACGCAGACGCAGACATCAATACGCATAACACAAGTTCCCTTATCATTTCCAATCCGTTCTATGTTTTCGCGTTATTGCATTCCGTTAGGGATGTATCTTTGCTTCGTACATATTCTTTATGCGCAACGAAAAATCGAATGATAACGGTTATAGTGATTGCCGCAAATAATCAATTAAAGTAATAAAAAAAAGAAAAATCTATCACGTGATATAAGTAGATTTGGTGAACTGGCAAAAAAAAAGTATCGATAACGGAAATAACGAATTTTTTAAAGCAACAAAACAGAGAAGATACAAGAACCAGTTTATTCTGATTCTAGTTTGAATTTGGATTGTCGGGTTAGCATCGGCTAAACTAGCAGAGTGGCGTTGAGGTAAACCTAACGCTGTGTCGAAGTTAGCATAACATTTTTCAAAAGCCAAAAAATCAAAAACTTATATCGCAGGTGAAACAATGAAAATAGGACAAGTTACGTTTGTTAGTATTTCAGTAATACTTGTTGTTGTTCTTGTGTCGTTTTATTATGTCAGCTCGGGCAAAGTCCGCGCACTCGCCGAAAACGCCAAACAACAACAGAACACCATCGAAAACTCTAAAAAGAATCTGGAAAATTTAATTGTCAAAACAGAATCTCATTTTGACAATTTAACAAAAAATACAACCTCACAGATCGAAGAAAAAAATAACGAAAAAATTAAACAAAGCACAAAAATTGCCGGAGAGCAAATCAGACTACAACTGCAAGAAATCATAACCGCATCAGAAACTCTCGCAAATATAAACATCACACAAAAACATAGCGTCGAACGGAAATCAAGAAACAACAACCCAAACAGCATCCTAATAATACCAGCACAAAAAAAGACTTATTACAGCGAAGTCGCATTCCGCTCCATACACAAAAAGAAAAAAACACAACAATCTACCACACAAATAAATCGAACAACCACAAATAATCCCGATAACAATTCAGAAACAGATTCAGACAGCGATATTGATACTGACATTGACGCGGATAAAGATCAATTTAATCTATTTGACGCGGACAATACAGACAATATTGATGCAAGTGAATTTGATCTTGACAATAAAAATACTCAACCTGTTTTGTTGCCGAACAAATTGAATCGAAACAATAATCGAAACGAAAATAGTCTAAACAAAGAAATAGACTCTGTTGTTATTCCATCAAATGTTCCGAACTATTTTGACACAAATCCGACACCAGACAAAGAATCACCTATCGCAAAAGTTGCCGCAAATTTCCATGTTACAGAACGAAAAGCGGATACGAAAGTTGAGACGAAGGTTGAAAATGTAGAACCAAAAATTGAGGCGGAAGTTGAGAAGATAGAGGCGAAAGTTGAGACGGAGGTTGAAAATGTTGAGGCTGAAGTTGAGGCGGAGGTTGAAAATGTAGAGACGGAAGTTGAGGCGGAAGTTGAAAAGATAGAGGCGAAAATTGAGGCGGAGATTGAGAAGGTAGAGGCGGAAGTTGAAGCGGAAGTTGAAAATGTAGAGGCGGAAGTTGAGGCGGAAGTTGAAAATGTAGAGCCAAAAATTGAGACGGAGGTTGAAAATGTAGAGGCGGAAGTTGAGGCGGAAGTTGAAAATGTAGAGTCAAAAATTGAGGCGGAGGTTGAGAAGGTAGAGCCAAAAATTGAGGCGGAGGTTGAGAAGATAGAGGCGAAAATTGAGGCGGAGGTTGAGAAGATAGAGGCGAAAATTGAGGCGGAGGTTGAGAAGGTAGAGCCAAAAATTGAAACGGAGGTTGAGGAGATAGAGGCGAAAATTGAGGCGGAGGTTGAGAAGGTAGAGCCAAAAATTGAGGCGGAGGTTGAGAAGATAGAGGCGAAAATTGAGGCGGAGGTTGAGAAGGTAGAGGCAAAAATTGAGGCGGAGGTTGAGAAGGTAGAGGCGAAAGTTGAGGCGGAGGTTGAAAAGATAGAGGCGAAAATTGAGACGGATGTTGAGAAGATAGAGGCGAAAATTGAGGCGGAGGACTTGCTCAAAGATGCAATTGTTGATTTGAAGCCGGAAAATTTGGAAGCTGTTGAATCGGAGTTGAAGGATGCTGCCGAGTCGCGTGAATCAATTAAGGATATTGTATTCCAATCTGTGAATGATTTGCGCAACGTTAAAGCGGCTTGGGTTTGTTGGGAGCCTGAGGCATTTGACAAGTTTGATGGTGATTTGGGGCGTTTCATGTATCGATGCCAAAAAAACAGTTCCGGTTTGTCAATACCCGACAAAATCAGTTCTATGGATACATCAAAACTCTACACGACATCACTCACAAGCGGAAAAAAAGCGATCTCCGATCCGCATGAGTTGAATGGTGGTTGGCGGATTACGATAACATCGCCGATTCGATTGAGAAATAAAACGTTAGGTGTGAGTGGAATCGAATTTGATCACGCGATCTTGTCTGATATTTTGAAGCAGACATTGAGCGAAAATCAAGAACTGCTCAAAAACGCAAAAGCCGTACTCGTCTCTCCGCAAAATACAATCATCGCATCAAGCGACCCTAGCGAAATAGGAAAAATTTTTACAAAATACGTCGGCAACAGCCAACAACTCTTCGAACACGAAATCACAATACTAAACTCAAAATGGACTGTTTACTTGACCGCGTCAAAAACAATTCTTGATGATGTTGTGCAAAATGCCGGAGCCGAAGCGAGAAAAAATCTTGATATGTTGAAAGAGATCAGGGCAACAGTAGAGTCGGAGTTGAATCAAACAAAAGAAAAAATCACCGAGCAAATAAACAATGACACGGTGAAAAGTATTTCGGGTTTACGTTGCGCAATATTGGTTCTGTTTGTGTTTGGTCTGGTTGGTGCGTGGCTGACAAAATGGTTTGTGAAGAGTGAATTTGCCAGACGTGAAACGTGGTTTAGCGCGATTATTGATGCTGTATATTTGCCGGTAGTTGTAGCGGATAATGCGCAAGTAGTTGTCCTAAATAATAAGAGCGCAGAGCAAGGAAAATACGATTTGGTCAAAGACATCATAAAAGGACAGAATAAAAACGTAACAACAAAACAGACCATCGGCAACAATGTATTTGAAATCAGATCGTCAAAACTATTCGACGATCAAAAACGTCTAATCGGCATCGCACAAGTATTCACAGATGTTACATTGCAAGTGAAAGCTGAATCGCAAAATAAGTATGTTGCCGATACGGTTGGGAATTTGTACGGTACGATTAGGAATATTCTTGATGCGAATGAGTCTTTGCAGAGTGGGGTTGAGCATTCGGCGGATAATTTGTCGTCGATAATAGGTGATGTCAATCAGACGCGCGAGTTGACGAATACGAATTGTGAAAGTGCTGCGGAGGCGAGCCGGTTCACAAAAGATGCCGTCAAAGCCGCATCAAAAGGTCAAGTTCAGATGAAAGAAATGGTAACATCAATGCACCATATTTGTGATATGTCCGGTCAAATGAAAAAGGTAATAAAGACGATTGATGATATTGCGTTTCAAACGAATCTCCTCGCGCTCAACGCGGCAGTTGAGGCGGCGCGTGCAGGAACGCATGGGAAAGGATTTGCGGTTGTCGCGGACGAGGTGCGAAACCTTGCATCAAGAAGCGCAAAAGCAGCAAGAGAAACAGCCGCACTAATAGAATCAAGCAACAAACAAATTCTAACAGGCGCAGGAATCGCAGACCAAACCGCAAACGCATTAGACGAAATCACAAAATTAGTTGACGGCGCAACCGAACACGTAACAAAAATCGCAGAAACATCAGCAGAACAATCAACAAAAGTAAACACAATCGCACAAAACCTAAACCAAGTCGAAATATCAACTCAATCCAACAAAGAAACAACAATAAACACAATAAACACAACAAACGAACTAGCCTTCACCATCAAAAAACTATCAAATAATATTGCAATATAAAATTAACGTAGGGCGTTGCACTTCGTTATACCACATAAGTTCGCCGCGCGCAGCGGCAATGGACTGGAACGCGTGCGGGATGCCCTCGTTATGCCACACAAGTCATAAAAGCATTCGCATAATGTTAGCGACGGGGGCTTGCCCCCGACGAAGTGGTGTGGGAATCGTGTTGATATTTCAAACCGTCACCCGTCGGCGTAGCCGACAATAGCCGCGAAGCGGCGACGGACTGGAACGCGGGCGTCCCGCCTGCGTTCCAGTCCCTCGCCGCTTCGCGGCAAACTTGTGTGGTACAACAAGGCATCCCGCCCGCGTTCCAGTCCGCGCCGCTGCGCGGTAATTGTCGGATTAACGCCGACGCTATTCACAAAGAAAGCCCAGCGGTCGGTTGCCCACCTTACGAGCACCAATACTTTTCACACCCATTTCATCGGTAGCAAGCTCCCGATGCTTATCTTCTATCACCTTTCCCGTGAGTTATTCGCTTAATCTTCTTTTAGTAAATCTTTTAGTTGTTGTTTACGTTCTATTTCTGTTTCTTGTTGGATTTCGCGTTGGTTTTTTAGTATGTCGCGTAGGATTTCGATTACTTCGTTGAAGCTTTCCATTGAGACCATGCTGTCGCGTATTGTTGTCATTTTTTTGATTATTAGGTCAAATTGATCGAGAGCAATTTTGCGTTTGGCGATTGCTTCTTGCCGTATTGGTTTGTTGTTGATTAGTATTGTTTTTTCAAATGCGTTTATCAATCTGTCCAATTCAGGGAAATCACGTTCAACCAACGCAGTAATCGGCGAAATGATCCCGCCGTCAATTCGCGACTCTAAATCTGAATTAAAAATTTTGTTATTTATCATTTCTCGCCGAATCATTTTGAATGATTCGACAATTGCCCTCAATTCATAAACTTCCTTTTGAGTATCTCTCAAAGCTCTTGATATATGGTATTGACCTCGTGTTGATTGTTCTTTTGGGATTGTGTCAAGTAGTTCTTTCTTTTTGTTGTCTAATTCTGCTTGCCGTTTTGGTTTTTCTTCTTCCGGCGTATCGTCCGGTATTTTCATTGCGTCAATTTCTTTGACCTGTGACTCCGTCGGATCAAGAGGATAATTCTCAACATCCACCAAACGCTTTGTCGTCTCAACCTCACCAATCAAAACCTCAAACCGCTGCCTCAACGAAATCTCACGCACCTCAAGCAATCCCTTCAACCGCTCCGCTGTCACAACCTCAACTCCCCAATCTTGACCAACACCCACCTGATACTTTTGCGGCGGATCAAGATCAAATTTGTCCATCGCCTCAACACGCAACACCAACTTATCTCCCGGCACCAACTTCAAATCCTCAACCTTAAATTCATTATTAACAGTGAAAAGAGTCTGCATCCGACCAATACCGGAAATTATTACCGTTCCAGATTCTTCATTGCTTTTGGTCAAATCAGAATCTTTCTTTGTCAAATCAGAATCATTCGTGTCAGTTTTTTCGGTATCTGTTTTTTTGTCGTCATCGGATTGCATTGCAAATGCGGCGAAAGATCGTAACTCAAAACGAGGCGGCTGATTTTGTCTGCCTTGATTTTGGCTTATCTGATTTTGATCGCCTGAATTTTGGTCGTCTGATTTTTTGTCGATATTTTTATTTGGGTCGTTTTCGTCTGGTGGTTTTCGTTGGATGGTGTAGTTGTATTGTGCGTTTGACAGACCGTTGTCGTCAGTGATTTCGCCGACTGTCGGCAAGACGGCATTGGGCGTAATTGCACTTCCGATTCCGTCAAGCCGCGTTGTCACTGACGGCGGTTGGTCTTTCATTATGTTGAATTCGAATCGGATTGTTTGTTTGTTGCGTAAATTGTCGGTATCTTGAATTTGAAATATGAGCGAAGTGTCGTCTCGCAGATTTTGCAATGAGTACCCGAATTCAGAAAACGGCGCGGATAAATTTTCTTCACGAATCGTTAAAGTTTCTTTGTTGTTGATTGTTATTTTTGCGTTCGTCAAAGGCTTGCTTGCGGTCATGGCAATATCGATTGACGTACCGTCGGGAATGGTAGTTCTGATGCTCGGCGTGATTGTCCGCGTTTCTCGTTGCATGTACGAAGGGAACGTTTGCGTAATTTTTACATCCGATAATACCGGCGGCGGCACCACCTCAATTGTTAAACCGTCAACAATTGAATCCGCGCCTTGTACACGCAATTTGACCGTCTCCAACAACTCCACAAACGTATACGAAAAAATCCGCCAGTCCAAATTATCAACTTTGTCAATACGAAATTGATCGATCAATATCACGCGGTATCCGCTTTCACTTGAACCGACCCGCAACCGAACCGTATCTGGTACAAGCGGCATACTCGTATCCGCGCGAACTATCAACGTAAACGAATCACCTCGACCTATCCGAATAAAGTTTCCATTGAACCCATCAACCACAAGCCGCGAACGGCGAGGCCAATCCAACTCTGAAAGAAGCAAATTACGCGAAAACCACATCTCCGCCGTCTCCGCAAACTTGACACAAAAAAAGACCGCAACACAAAGCAACACAACAGCAGAAAAAATCCGAAAAGTTAATCGCCCAAAACGGAAAAATTTATGTACATTTACTCCCCGCAATTTATCCGATGCCGTAGTCATCGTCTCTTGCAAAAATTCGGGAACAACCTCACCAGACCGATAACGTGTATTGCCAATCTCAACCGTTGTAACAAGTGATTCCTTGAGATCAGGAACGTATCGCTCAAACAGATAAGCGAGTTGACTCCCCTTGATCTTTATAAAAAGAAGACTCAAAAGATAACGCCACACAACATAAAATATCCCAAAAATAATCAACGGAAATAAAACCACCCTAACCGTCAACGAAAACTGAAAAAAACGATCAAGCAAAAAATCCAACACAAAAATAAAAACCACATAAAACACCACAACCACAAGACCATCAAAAAACATGTAAGTCCGCAAAAGCCGCCTCAACACAGACAAACTTTGATCAATAATTTGCGGCTGCCTAATTTCCGGCAACGAAACCGGTTGGTAATCTGTATTTGACATTGAATTTATTTTTTGTACGAAATGTTATTTGTATGAATGTTAATGGCAGTTTAATTTTGCTGATAATTTCGTTTTTTGTGGGGCATTTACATCGTGCCTTTTATTAAGCACTTTGTCAATGCAAAGTATCAACGCCCTGAAAGGGCAAAATATCATAGCGTAGGGCAACGCCCTACGATAATTG
>JAISQS010000681.1 GCA_031274045.1 Planctomycetaceae bacterium
CGGCGGCGCATTCCCGATTTGACTAAGGCAAAAGAAATACTGAATTGGGAACCGAAATTTAAACTTGACGAAATCATAACCCAAATCTACGAATCCAATATAACAAATCCGCCAAAAAATAACATAAAATAATTCGCAGAAAGATGGGGGGAATTATTACCCCGAATTAAAATTAGTGTAGTAGGTTAATTTGTATGTTGACAAATTGTGCGGAGGGGGTGTTGTTGGAGGTGCGGGCGCATCCGGCGGCGAAACGGAATGAGATCAAAGGTTGCCATAATGGCGCATTGAAAGTGTACGTCACACAAGCACCGGAAAAAGGCAAAGCAAACAAATCAATAAAAGAACTACTGGCAAAATCACTAAAAATAAAATCATCCCAAATCGAACTCGTATCCGGCGAAACTTCCTCTTCAAAAAAATTTTTGTTGCGCAATATTGACGCGGAGTATCTAAAAAATTTTTTTACGTAACGTATATTTGCCCGCGTGCAAGAAAATTTTGTCACGCACAAAGGATCGCACCCAAACTTCTGTCCGCCCAAAAAAATACGATAACTATTTTTTCAACGCGGAAATCGCGGAGGAACGGAAAGGGCGGAAATTTTTTTAAAATTCATTTTTTAAAATTCATATTCCGCGTTTTCCGCATTTCCGCGATTTCTGCGTTGAAAATATTCGTCTACGTTTTGTCAACAGATTTTGCAGATTGGTTTTTTATTGAAATCTGTTAAATTTGTGTAGTCTGTTGACAAAACTTCCCGTTCCTTAACAAAAATTAGACAATATATAACAAGTCTAATATCAGATAACCAAATAACCCAACCAAATAACCCAAAAGAATCACATGAAAAAAACATTTTTTGTGTCGTTACTATTTTTGTTCACGGCGGTATTTTCTGTTTTCGCAGAGGAAGCCAAATCGCCGCCCGTCAAGGAAATCATTCTCGTTTTCAAGACGCATTTTGACATCGGCTTCACGAAATTGGCATCGGAAGTGGTCGAGACTTACCGGACTGGCATGATCGACAACGCCCTGAATGTTGTTGATACGTCGCAGGATTTGCCGGAAGAGAAAAAATTCGTCTGGACAGTTCCCGGATGGCCCATGTCGAAAATCCTTGAAAATCAAACACCGGAACGCGCCGCAAGACTTGAAAAGGCATTGCGCAGCGGACGATTTGCCGTTCATGCGTTGCCGTTCACGACGCACACGGAAACGCTCGTCGAAGAAGATTTTGTCCGCAGTCTGCGATTTGCCGACAACGTGAACCGCAAGTTTGGCAAAGAACTTTCGACCGATGCCAAAATGACGGATGTGCCGTGTCATAGTTGGTTTTTGCCCACGCTGCTTGCTCACAGCGGAATCACGTTTATGCACGAAGGGACAAATTCAGGATGTTACGATCCCGAAGTTCCGATGCTCTATTTTCGCGAAGGACCCGACGGCAGCCGCGTCTTGACAATGCACGTCAACGGCTACGGAACCGGAATTGATCCGCCGAAAAATTGGCGGTATCAGACTTGGCTCGGACTGATTCACACCGGCGACAATCACGGTCCGCCGCGCGCTGATGAAGTGGAAAAATTATTCCGCCAATGCACCGCAAAATATCCGAATGTCAAAGTACGAATCGGACGCTTGGCGGATTTTGGGAATGCCATTCTTGAAAAGGAAAATCTCGCCGAAATTCCGGTTGTCAAAGGCGATATGCCGGACACTTGGATTCACGGACCAATGTGCGATCCGCAAGGTCAAAAGATTGCCCGCCGCGTTCACGAACAACTTGCCTCAACAGAACTTCTCGGCACACTCTACAAAATCGCAACCGGCAAACGAGAAATTTTTCCGACACCGCAAACTTTGGATGTTGCGTATGAGCAGTCGCTTCTTTACGGCGAACACACTTGGGGAGCTTCGCTCTCGTGGATGTGTAATCTTGGTCGGGGTGAAACGCTTCCGTTTGGTGATGTGTGGAAAAAAATTTGGGAATCGCAAAATTTCAACGCCTCGCAAAAACGCGTGATCGCTTCATGGGACGAACATTCCAACTACATCAAAAAAGCCGATGAATTGCTGAACGCTTCCGGCAATGCGAATTCGGCGGAGACATTCGGTTACTTCAACCCGCTCACTTGGGACATCGTCACTTATCAAGGCGACAAACTCGCGCCGGGTCAAATTTGCAAAATTAAAAAGCCGAATCCGCCCGCGAATCCGCAACCTGTTACCGAAAAAGAAGCCGTCGCGGAATCGCCGTTTTTCCGCTTAACAGTGAACACGGAGACCGGCAAGATTTCACTTTTTGACAAGAAAAACCGACGCGATGTCTTCAAAGAAACATCGCCGCACTTCCTCTATCAACGGGCAAGTTACGCGATGTGCGATAAGTTTTTGAAAGATTACACCATCATAAAGCCGAATTGGGTTGTCACCGAAATCGGCAAGCAGGGCGTTCCGAAAGATGTACCGGAACAGCGGTTTGTTGTCAAAGAAATCGAAAAATGCAGCATCGTCAAAAATGCCGACAGTCAAATTGTAAACATTCAATACAAGCAACAGGAGGCGTTGCCGTTTTCGGGATTTTCTTTGAGTATTGAACTTTCGGAACATCGACCGGTTGCCCGATTCGCTTTTGACGGCAAGGCAAAACAACCGGACACGTGGCCCGAAGCGGGATATTTTTATTTTCCGCTGGATATTGAGTCGCCGCAATTCCGGTTGGGTCGGCTCGGCGGAATTGTTGATCCGGCGAAAGATATTATTCGGGGAAGCAACCGGCATTTTGCATGGCTGCGGACAGGGCTGGCGGTTTTTGGCGGTGATGGTTTTGGTGTTGGAATTTGTCCGCTTGATTCGCCGTTGGTGTCGCTCGGTGAGGTGGGAGGTTGGATGTTTTCGCGAGACTATGTTCCCGACAAAGCAGATGTCTATTTCAACTTGTTCAACAACCAATGGACAACCAATTTTCGGCTTTGGAATCAAGGCGACATCTCCGCGTCGTTTGTGCTTTGGACATTCGACAAGTACGACAACGAAACTTCGCTCATCACGCCGTCATTGGAAACGCTCGCGTTGAACGATCCGCCCAATGGAGTCCTTTTGGAAGCCGCGTCAAAATTTGACATCAACGGCATCCGACTCAACCGCAAAGGAATCAACATCACCTCATTCGGCGAAGAGACCAACTCAAAAAAGTTGATGCTGCGCCTTTGGGAAATGGCTGGACTCGGCAAAGACAACCCGACAGTTGAAGTACAATTGCCAACCAAACTCAATGTCAAAAACGTTACGCCGTGTGACTTGCGAAACCGTCCGATTGCCGCCCCGATTCCGGTAAGCGAAGGACGTTTTCAAATTGATATCAAACCGTATTCGCCCGTGAATTTGCTGGTGGAATGAGAGGCAAGATAAATATTTTTAACGCGGAAAGCGCGGAAAGACGGAAATCGCGGAATATGAATTTCTAAAAAATTTCCGCGTTTTCCGCATTTCCGCGTTTTCCGCGTTAAAAGTATTCTCAATATCGGTAGTACCAAGTTCTCTAATTGTTCGCGTGTGATTGTTGAGGGATTTTCACAAGAAGGTAACGGAAGATAATCGATGAATTTTTAAAACTTCAATTACTTTTTATTACATTAGTTTAAAATTATGAATATATTACGTATTGTGTTTTTTGTCTTGGCAATTTTTCTTTTGCCGTTTGTTTTATTTTTTGTTGCGCAAAAAGAGCAATTTTTGTTTGCGGAAAATGATGGTGTTCAATTGCGATTGGATTCGGGATTTCAAGTGCCGCCGGATTCGGCGAAACTTTGGGCGTTTTGGTGGTGGTTGAACGGCAATGTTGACAAGGAAAGTATATCGAATGATTTATCCGAGATGCGAAGGCAAGGATTCGGCGGCGCACTTATTTTTTGCGGCGACGGTTCGTCACAAGATGGTAACGCCCGCGTGTCTGTTGGTGCGGTGTACGGCAGCCGTGAGTGGCGTGAATTGTACAAACACGCCTTGCAAGAAGCGGCGAGACTCGGATTGTCAATCAGTCTGACTATTCAGAGCGGTTGGAATCTCGGCGGACCAACCGTTACGCCGGAATATGCAACAAAACGTATCGTTTGGACAGAAACAATCATTCAAAATGAAAACGCGGAAATCGTTTTGCCCCAACCGGCAATGAAAAATAATTATTACCGTGATATTGCTGTTGTTGCCGTGCCGATAAAGTCGCGCGAAATCGAAACAACACAACATAACCCAACAAACCAAGCCGTACCGACAGCAAGCTCGCAACACAGCCGACAATTTGCTCCAAACAATGCGACCGACAACAACACGAAAACTTTTTGGGTCTCAAACGGCACAAAAAAAACCGAAGGTACAAACGAAAATAAAACAGAATGGTTCGATTTATCGTTTCAAAAACAAATCCGCGCAACCGGAATTGTTATTGAACCGCGAGTAGGTTACGGTCCCAAATTATGCGAACTTTTGACATCGGCTGACGGCGGGAAAACTTTTACATCAATCAAGAAATTCGACGTAAAAAAGAATAGCGCAACGATAATTCAATTCGATCCCGTCTCAAGTAAAATCTACCGCCTCGCTATTTTTGACTCATTTGATCCGCAATTTCCAAACTCACCACGCAACGTCCAAATTGCAGAAGTCGCCTTGCTCAACGGAAATCAACGCATCGGAATAAGTCAAAATCCGGAATCAAAACGCCGACCGTTAGATTTGTTAACCGAAAAAACAGCAGTCAAAGAATACGTCGGCTCGGCTCCGAATTGTGATTTGTTTCTTGCCGATGAGCGGGAAATTCCAGACGAAGTGGATGCAAATGTAAATGATGTTAAAATTATCGCGGAGGGCAAAACGCTTGAAAATGCGGTTGATCAAAAGACGGGTGTGCTAAAATTGCCGCCGCTCAAAGAACAGAATCTCAAAGAACGCGATCCGCAAAAAACGAATGCGTGGGTTGTGATTCGTTTTGGTTGTACGAACACGGGTGCGGTTGTTTCGACTTCAAGCGGTAATTGGCAAGGGCTTGTTTTGGATCATCTTGACGCGGAGTCGTTTGACATTTATTGGGATGTTAATGTTCAACCGGTGATCGATGATGCGGGCGAATTGGCGGGAAAAACGTTGCGCTATATAATGACGGACAGTTGGGAACTCGGCGGGCTTAATTGGACAAAAACAATGCGTGAAGAATTTCTTAAACGGCGCGGTTATGATCTCATTCCGTATCTTCCAATTCTTACGGGTAGGATATTGGACAATCGGGAAGTGAGTAATCGATTTCTTTTTGATTTGCGGCGGACGGTTGGAGATTTGGTTGCGGATAATCACTATGGTCGTATGAAATCAAGGGCGAGAGCGTTTGGGATTGGTATTCATCCTGAGTCCGGCGGACCACATGGTGCGCCGATAGACTCGCTTCAGTTGCTCGGTATGAATGATATTCCGATGTCGGAATTTTGGTCAATGTCGCCGCGTCATCGTGTTGGTGAGCGGAATCGTTTTTTCACAAAGCAACCTGCTTCCGCCGCGCACACTCATGGCAAACGGCTTGTTGCCGCCGAAGGTTTCACAAATATCGGGATGCACTGGCAAGAGTCTTTTGCCGACAATTTGAAACCGTCATTCGATCAGGCTGTCTGCGAAGGTTGCAATTTGCTCGTCTGGTGTTGTTTTGTTTCATCTCCAAAAAAAGCCGGATTGCCGGGGCAAGAATTTTTTGCCGGAACTCATTTCAATCCGCAGCACACGCTTTGGAATTATTCGGCGGATTTTTTAACGTACATTAACCGAGTCCAGTTTTTGACACAACAAGGATTTTACGCGGCGGATGTTGTTCAATATTACGGCGATAACGTACCGAATTTCACACAAGGCGAATGGAACAATAACGCTCAATCGCTTCCCGATTACGCTTATGATGTTGCTTCGATGGATGCCGTTTTGAAAATGTCCGTCAACAACGGTCGAATCTTTTTGCCCGACGGAATGAATTACAAAATCCTCGTTTTGCCCAATGTTTCCGGCATCAATCTTAACGTGTTGCGCAAAATCGAAGAGTTGGTCAACGACGGCGCAACGATAATTGGTGCGAAACCGAAACGAGTTTCCGGTTTGACAAATTTTCCTGTTGCGGATATTGAGGTGAAGGGGATTGTCGAAAAACTTTGGGGAACAGAAAATTCCGCGCGGGCGATTCGGAATGTCGGCAAGGGGCGTGTTGTTTGGGGAATGACTTCGGCGGAACTTTTGCGCAACGATAATTTGCCGCCCGATGTTTCAAGATTAAGCGGCTCGTTGCCGGACGGGAAACATCG
This sequence comes from Planctomycetaceae bacterium, assembly GCA_031274045.1. GTDB lineage: Bacteria > Planctomycetota > Planctomycetia > Pirellulales > Thermoguttaceae > WRKP01. The sequence goes on from JAISQS010000681.1 coordinate 6,339, forward strand.
AATCAAATGGATTCACCGGACAATGTACGATCATTTTGTTTTCGGCGGCAAAGTTGCGGAACTTTCGCCCATCAATTCCATTTTGACTCGCAACGTAAAACCGGACGATGCTTTTGATTCGGAAAATCGAAACCGGACGGAAATTTATTTTCTTGCGAATCTTACTGCGGAAGTTGACAAGACGGAGACGGCGTTTCGTGTTACTAAAAAGCAGCCGGAAATCTGGAATCCGGTGACAGGCGAAATCGCAGATGCTAAAGCGTTTCGTCAGGAAAACGGACAAACAATTGTTCCGTTGGAGTTCGCTCCGAATGGTTCGGTTTTTGTTGTGTTTCGTAAACCGATTTTGCCCGATGCCAAAGGAAACGCAACCGATAATTCGTTACAATTTGAACCGCTTCAAACTCTCGACGGAACTTGGACAGTTTCTTTTGATCCGAAACGCGGCGCACCGGCATCGGTACAATTTTCTGAGTTGATTGATTGGACAAAACATCCTGATGATGGAATCAAGTATTATTCCGGTGCGGCGATTTACAAAAAGGATTTTTCGTTCAAAAAACCTGATGAGCCGGTTTATCTTGATCTTGGCTTGGTGCGTGAGATGGTTCGTGTTCGGCTTAACGGCAAGGAACTTGGTACATTGTGGTCGCGACCGTTTCAGATTGATGTTACGGATGTGATTCGTGAAGGTGATAATCATTTGGAGTTGGAGGTTGTGAATCATTGGGCAAACCGAATCATCGGTGACGCAAAATTGCCGCCGTCACAACGCCAAACACAAACAAACATCAAACGCCTAACCGCCGAAACGCCGCTATCAGAATCAGGACTGATCGGCACTGTTCGGTTGAAATTAAAAAAGTAGATTCGTTCCATAGTAAACCACGTAAGTCATAAACGCATTCTCGGACATTAGCGACGGTAGCTTGCTACCGTCGAAATGGTGGTCGAAATGGTGCGGAAATCGTGTTGATATTCCAAACCGTCACCCGTCGGCGTAGTCGACAATTGCCGCGAAGCGGCGGCGGACTGGAACGCGGGCGTCCCCGCCCGCCTCTGTGCGTAATAGAACCAAACAAGTTTGAACGGAACGCCAAAAACGGTTTGGTGATCGTAAGGTAGGCAACCGACCACTGGGCGGTCGGTTGCCTACCTTACGATCAACAACGCATAAACCGCCCCATTTCGTCGGGGGCAAGCCCCCGTAGCTAACGTCACGCGAGTGCTTGTACTCGGCTCTTTATCGTTTTTGGTATATCCATTGCCGCAATATGTATGCTGTTACGGATGGCATTGTCACCAACGTTATGAAGATCAAAAAAGCCAAGTGAGAATAAGCCCCATACCCCAGCCACATCAATAAAACATGATAAACCACCTTAAAAACGTTCGGCAACAATAAAAAATATAACACCACAAAATCCGCAACAAGAACAATCGAAAGTTTGAGAAAAACTCTACGATAATTTTTGAATTTGTCGTTTTGAGTGTCTTCTTTTTTCGTTGCGCAAATTTGATACCATCTGACGCAAATCAGCGGAAACAGTAAAAAGGCAAGCAGAGTCAATATTGTCAATGCCGGTGTTGTGAGGAAAATCAGACTTGCATAATATCGGATTACACCAGCGCAGATGTAAAATTTTATTGCGATTACGAGTGTATTGAATGATTCCTTGCGGACAAAAAAATCAATCCACAACAACACAACAGCAGACCACAAAAAAACCGACCACACAGGATTATATAACCGCAAATCAAATAGATGCACAAACCAAATAGCTGCTTGCACGCTTGAAAAACCAGCCTCGAAATAAACACCAAAAAACAACAACACAAAACCAACAAAAAACAATCCCGCATACGTGTATGCTGAAAGTTGTCTGTTGTTCGGTGTTGATTCAATTTCGTTTGGCAGTTGGTTTGTGTTGTTTGGCATAATCCGGTGTGTGGTAAATTTATCTATTGACAAGGAATTTTTTGGAGGTTTTGTTGCGTTTATAAGATCAATATTGACTGAAGAGTTGTCTGCCTCCCAAAAATACTAAACGGTTATGATGTTTACTCTGTTATTTCTTTATGGCATGGGGTTATTTCCTCCGTCGTCTACGCGTCCTAATTGGTACATGATGACCGGATCGGTGTTTGTTGGTAATGTTTTTACGGAGCCGTCGCCGTATAGGAAGTTCACGCCTGCGGGATGCCAACTTCCCCATGCGCCCATATTTGCGAGTCCTTCATTGTAGTACGGTGTTTCGGGTTTGTTGGAGTCATAGTCGGCGTATTGGTTGCCGATGTCCGGATTGGGGACGATCGGTCCTTGGTAGAAAATTGTCATTATTCGGTCGAGAGGTTCTCCGGTGGTTGGTACTCGTCCATTGAATGCGATCATTCTTCCGATGTTGAAGATACCGTTACTTTCAACGTGATCGATTGTCTGGAAGTTATCAACGCTATCGCTGCATCCTAGCCATCCGCCGTCGTATGATCTTGCTGCGTGTGTTTTGCCGTTTACTGCCCAAAATGGAATATGTTTTTCTCCGATGAGTAATTGGTTGCTTACGCCATCTTGCCACCATTCTGTTGTATCACGCGGCTGCCAATCTTTAACAAACGGGTAGTCCAAGAATAGACCTTTTTTTTCCGGATCAATAAACGGAGACCCATCATAAAACGTAGCTACCGAAACGCGAAACGGACCTTTGTAACCGGCAACATGACCTCCATCACGCTCACCGGGCGAATCGTATCCGTCCTCTTTTGTCGCTCGCAACTGGGCAAAAGTATGAGCGGCTCCGACATTGCACCAAAGAATGTATGGCAAATTTGCGGAGACAACCGGAACATAATCTGCACGAGGTCCGATTTCGCCTTTGCCATCTTCGTCAATATCTGTCATGCCTGCTTTAGTTCGGCGTGATGTACAAGTGAATAGAGTCAAATCCGCGAATACATTCTTTTGAGCTGGGGTGAGTCTGCGAAACCATTCGTCGCCGGAGATGCCGGTTGTTTCAAAAGACAAAAATGGAGTTGATGTCATCATGTCATACAAGGAGGACTGTTCCATGTACGGCAGAATCAAGCAGAACAAAGAACCTCGTGCTGATTGTACGGCGATTGGCGGCAGAGCTGAATGTGACGCGTTGAAGCTGTGGATGGCGAGTCCCATTTGTTTGAGGTTATTTGAGCATCGAGTGCGGCGGGCTGATTCGCGGACTGCTTGGATTGCCGGAATGAGGAGGGCAATCAGCAAACTTATTATCGCTATCACCACCAAAAGCTCTACCAAAGTAAAACCAAATAACCTCGAAAAGAGCCTATTTGAATCGACAAAAGTAGCGCAAGCATCTTGCTTGTGATCCTGCACAAGCGAGACGCTTGTGTTACTCTGTCCAATTACACATTCAATCATGTCATTTGTAATCTGTTTGGTCTGATTGTAATTTGTTTTTTTCATAATTTTTTTTTGGTTGTTTTTGTTAGGGGTTTGTTGTGATGATATTCTCATTGTATTTTAATTTTCGGTCTTCTTTTTCAATTTTAATTTACGTTTTTTGCAATGAAAACGGAACGAGTTAGACTGATTTTTGTGGTACGTTGAGGATATCGGAGTTTGGTTTATAGCGGTTTCGGAGTAGGAGAGTTATTCGTAGTGTGATGAGGAGAATTGGCAACACGAAGTATGTAAATTTTTGTTTCATTGATGTTGGGCGGCAAACTGCGCCGGGCGGCGGAGCGATGATGGAATTTCTTTTTTGACAAATTAGCCAAGTTAACATGTAGTTTTTTTGAAATGCTTCTGTCCATGAGTCGTGGCTTTTTGAGTCGATTTCGGTGAGGGTGGCGAAGCCGCCGGCGCGGTTTATGTTGTTTATGATGTCACGTGCGTTTTGGATTACTATTGAGTCGTCGTGTGTGCAGACGAATATCCAGATGTTGATTCCTTGCAAAATTTTGTTTGGCGGTACGGCTGAACATGTTGCGATTGCGGCGAATTTTTCCGGTGATTCACTGACAAATTGCCAAGCTGCGCTGCCGCCGCCGCTCAAACCGCCAGCAGTAATACAGGCTTCATCAATTGGAAATTCCGCTATCAGTGTGTTCATTACTTCACGTGTTATTTGCATTGGCGAGTCACCTTTATTATTTTCGTGAGACACTGATTGTGACCAATTTTTATTGTCCGATGGGCATTGCAAGGCGAGCATAAAAAATTCGGGTCTATCGATTCCGGCAAAAGTTTCGAGGGACAATTGGAGGTGTGCTAATTGGCGTTTATTGTCGTCGTCGCTTTCGCCTGCGCCGTGAAACCATACGATCAAAGGATATTTTTTGCCAAGTTGAATTTTTCGTGGTGAGTGGAGTCTGAATTTAATTTCTTTATTCTTGTAGCGTCCGCCTGTGTAAAAATACGACATCTCGTCAAAACAGGCAACAATATTATCGTCACTTGAATAACCGCCTGACGCGTGCTGTTCTGATTGTTTTTTGAGTTGTGCTAATTCGGCGGAGGTCAATTCAAGTTGCGAACCACCGGACAACCGATTGATAACCCCTCCACACAAATCAAAACTAAACAACAAAACAAAAAACATAAAACAAAATAAAACTCGCATAGCAAAAACGGTTTTTCCAGAGAATACTAAACAACCAAACAAACAATCCGACAAACGAAATTTTGCTACCAAATTATTTTCGTTAATGTTGTATTTTTCGCCTGTTTCGTATTCTCAAAAAAATTAAAATTGGCGGTTAAAAAAGTTGTGTAGCATAACGAAGGTGGGGTGTAAACGATAATATCTTTCAGTGGCTTCATCATTCGGTGCATTATTTCGGCTCATTCGTCAACGCGGTAAATATAAATCGAATATCCGATTCGTGCAATAGGTTGTATATCAAGGAAGCGTCGGAATTTGTTTTCTTTGTCGTAGAGGTTGTTGGTACTGATGGCAATGTAGCCAGTTAATTTGTCTATCTCTGAATTAGATTTGCCAAGCGGAATTGTTGTCTGATCAAGCGGAAAACTACTAAAACAAAAAACATGAATCGACGTAACTTCGGGATGATTTTTGCACCATTTTTCGAGGTAAAAAATATCTTGTCCCCAATCGATATTGCTGTCATGCAAATGACGACCGCCGTTTCTTGAACCCGCGCCGATTATTGAAACGATAAATGATGAATCACGCGGCTCACTTGGACAACGCGGCTCACGCGGTGTTGGAATGATGGCGGCAAGCTCGTTGAAATACGAAATACTATGCGGATAAATTGAAAGTGAACTCATAACCGACCACGCGAGTAATATTGAAACGATAATTGACAAGACGCGTTTTTTGAAAGAGCGCGGAACTTGTGGCAAAAACAGTTTGCCAACTTTGCTAATCCAAATAAAAAAGAATGGCAACGCAGGAATTACATAACGCGAATGAATCGAAAAACCAGTTTGACTACTCACAAAAATCAACAGCACCACGCCGGGCAAAATCAAAACCATCTCGTCTCGCCAACTCACATTAACCTCTCGCACAAATAACGTACAATAAATAGCAACACCAAAAAGTAAAATTACTCCAAGCGGTAATTTCAAGAGCAAAGCATACAAATAATAATACCACCAACCATGTTGAGACCACTCACCGCGAAGATAACTCGGCAAACCACGCTCAAAATCAAAACGTTGAGTGTCGATTCCTTGAATAAAGTTTGCGGGTAACGGAACGGGAATTTTACCGAGCAATGTATTTTCAAAACGATTCCTGCCACTTGGCGGAACATCTTTAAGATTTTCACAACCTGTGAAGAGTGTAGTTTGGAAATTGAATTTTCCGAGTTGCTTTCCGGTGTCTTCAAAAAGATAGCCCATATTGATAATCAGAATGCTCATTGCAAAAAGCAAAACGAGTTGTCCAATTTGCGCAACGAAATCTCTTCTTGACAATGTTCGCAATTCCGGCAACCGATACAAAACCCAAATCAAAATAAACAACGGATAAAAAATCAACAACGTAAATTTTGATAACTCCGCAAAACCAAGAATAATTCCCGCAATAAATGCCGCCAACATTTCAGGTTTCTTCAGCCATCGCCAAAAGAAATAAACCGCCAACAAACCAACCGCAGCCGAAGGAACATCTTCCAAAATCACACACGAGTTACCTAAAAAAATCGGGGAAAAACAAATGAGTAATAAAATTAATATGGTTGCCCAACTTCCGAATATTTTTTCCGACCAACATACACAAGTGGACAGAATTACTACCGAGAAAATTAGAATAAAAGCTCGTGACCATCTGGTACTTAGTTTAATTATGCTTGGATTTTCTTTGTCAAATTTGTCACCCATCGCAAATTCTGCTCTTATTCTGTGGTTATTCAGCACATTGAACAATTCATTATGTTTTACGAACATTTTTATCGGTATTGCGGCTATACACCTCGTCAGTGGAGGATTAACCCAAGTTCCGCAGTTGGTCAAAAAATAAAAAATTTTAAAATTTTTTTTGTTAATCTGGTGAAGTTTTATTTCTCTATTGTTTCGTTATTTTGTCTAGTTTGTTTTGAAATTTTTTTGTGGGGTTATTTTTTGTGTTTTA
>JAISQS010000067.1 GCA_031274045.1 Planctomycetaceae bacterium
TGTTTGTGAATCCCTTTCGTAGGGCGTTGCCCTACGCTATGAGCTTGTTGCCCTTTCAGGGCGTTGATACTGCGAATAAAAGACACAATGTAACACCCCCACAAAATCCGAAATAATCAGTATTTTTAATGTAAAGTTTGCAAAAATTGTAAACAACAAATCAAGCATATTTAGCTGCCTAATGTCTCCTGTCTTCTTCCCGTCTAACGCCTCACCTGCATAACGTCATTTTTATGACCGTTGGAAGAATATACCACACATCTTTTCAAGATGTGTTTTTTTGATAGTCGCGCAGCGACGACATTGTGCATAACCGGTGATGTAGCGCAGCGTAATCACCGGAACGAAATTTTGTATTTTTTGTTTGGTTCATGTTCTCAAAAAAATATGTTGGTACGGTTTTGTTGTGTGTGATGTTGTATTGCAAATTGAAATGCGGTACAATCCCCCGCTCTTTTCGGTGTTTGTTGAATTGAGTTGTAGCCTTTTTGGTTGCTGTTGATTTGGCGTGCCGAAATTTGTTGTCCAAATTTTCACGTCCCTTCAACATTAACACAATTGCCGACAGGTTAATTTTATGTCAGACGATTCAATTATCTCCAAACTCCGCGACGCGCGGGAAAAAGTTTTAGAACAACTCTCACAAGTCATCGTAGGTCAAACCGATGTTGTTGACGAGCTTTTAATATCAATATTTTCACGAGGTCATTGTTTGCTCGAAGGAGTGCCGGGTCTCGCGAAGACGTTGATGATCAGCACCCTTTCACGGTCGCTCAACCTCCGCTTCAGCCGAATCCAATTCACTCCCGATTTGATGCCCGCAGATATTACCGGCATCGACATAATTGAGGAAGATCACGAATCCGGTAAACGTTCTTACAAGTTTATTGACGGACCTCTTTTCGCAAATATGGTTCTCGCCGACGAAATTAACCGCACGCCGCCAAAAACACAATCAGCACTGCTCGAAGCAATGCAAGAACACCGCGTCACCGTCGGACGCACCCGACACTCATTGCCCGAACCGTTCTTCGTCCTCGCAACACAAAACCCAATCGAACAAGAAGGTACGTATCCATTGCCCGAAGCCCAACAAGATCGATTCATGTTCAAAATTTTTGTCAACTATCCGAGTTTCGACGAAGAGCTTGAAATCGTGCGCAAAACGACATCAATTGAAACAGACAACATTCAACCCGTTCTTGAAGCCGATGAAATTACCGCTTTGCAAAAAATAGTACGTCAAGTTCCCGTTAGCGAACACGTTTTACGTTACACGTTATCATTGGTTCGGCAGACGCGTGTTGACCAAAAGAAAGGCATTCCCGAAATCGTACAAGAATACGTCGCATGGGGTGCCGGTCCCCGCGCTGTCCAATATCTAATTCTGGGTGGCAAAGCACGTGCCTTGTTAAACGGACGCACGTATGTTAATTGCGAAGATATTCAACAACTCGCAAAACCCGTTTTGAGACATCGTTTGGTAATGAGTTTTCTTGCGGAGAGCGAAGGGTTGACGGCAGATTCGTTGATAGACAAATTACTCGAAATAACACCTATTCGCGAAGACGAACTCGTTCGCGATCCCAGATTCCAAAGCCTATTCGCTTCATAATTGTTTCGTGAAGTGTGAGCGGTGTGTATTGACGTTAGGCGGGACGGCGTTAGACGAAAAGGGATTAGGTTCATTGCCTCAAGCCTTCCTACCCAATGCCTTCTCGCCTCCCGGACTTCCTGCCAAAATAATGAAATTTACTTTTTGTACGAAAAATAATGGACGAGAATAAATTTTTTCATCCTGAGACATTGAAGCGGATATCGCGTCTTGATTTGCGGGCGCGTCATGTTGTTGATGGATTTTTGAGCGGGCTGCACAAGTCGCGTCATTTTGGTAATTCTGTTGAGTTCCGCCAACACCGTCAATACGTTCCGGGTGATGATTTGCGTATAGTTGATTGGAAGATTTGGGCAAAACAGGATCGGCTGTATGTTAAGCAGTATGAGGTTGACACGAACATGCGTGTTACGCTTTTGGTTGATGTATCTCAAAGTATGCGATTCGGCGACGGGGCAATGAACAAGTACGACTATGCTTGCACGATTGCGGCTTCTTTGGCGTATCTCGCAATAAAACAACAAGACGCTGTCGGCTGTATTACTTTTGACAAAGATTCCAAAAGCATTTTGCCGTCGAAGATGAAGCAGTCTCATCTTGTTGCGATTGCGGATCGGATGTTGCGGTCAAAGCCGGAGAAGGAGGTTGGGGTCAAGGTTTCGGGTGATGTTGGTGAGGTGGAGCTTGCGGAGTTATTGGAGAATATCAAAGGGTCACAACCGAATATCGAAGACGCAATGCGTGAGGCGGCGGAGGCGATTAGGTCGAATAGTTTGGTGGTAATTCTCTCTGATCTTTTGATTCAGCGCGAAGGTTTTTTCAAAGGGTTGCGGTATTTGCGGAGTCGCGGACATGATGTTTTGGTGTTGCATGTGATGGATGATCTTGAGATAGATTTTACTTTGGGTGGACCGACACGTTTTGAGGGGCTTGAAATACCCGTACAAATAAGATGCGACCCGCGAATGCTGCGTGACGGATACATCAAAGCAGTAAATCAATATCTCGAAGAAGTAAAACAAGGTTGCTCAAAATTAATGTGCGATTACTCTCTCTTCCGTACAGCTTCGCCGCTAGACGCTGCAATCGCCGCATACCTAAGCCGAAGAAATAACCTCGTAAAAAACACAAGATCAGCACGAAGATAAAGAGTCCTTTTTTTTGAGATACGAACCAAACAAAAAATACAAAACAAACGAAATAATCTGTTCGTTATCGACAGGGGCTTGACCTTGTTATACCACACAAGTTCGCCGCGTAGCGGCGACGGACTGGAACGCGGGTGTCCCGCCCGCCTAAGTGCATTAGGAAACCGAACGAGTTTGGAAGGAACGCCAAGACGTGTTGGCAAATGTAAGGTGGGTAACCGACCGCCGGGCGGTTACGTCGGCGTACTCGCCGACAATGGGAGCGGAAAACACATTTGGAGATCGTAAGGTGGGCAACCGACCGCCGGGCTTTCTTGGTGAATAGCGTCGGCGCAAGCCGACAACTGGATCGCCAAAACGCATCGGCAAAACCAAAACGCCCTACGTTTTGGGCAATTTGATATATCAACACGTATTCCGTCCCCTCTGTTTTCGTCTTGCATCGCGCGCCGAAAACGCTAATCACCAACAAAGCCCAGCGGTCGGTTGTCCACCTTACGATCACCAACGCAAAAAAAACTCGTGTGGTATAACGGGGGCAAGCCCCCGTTGCTAACGAAACTTGTGTGGTATAACAAGGGCGATGCCCCGTGCTAATGCTTGCCGCCCCTTCGGGACTAATAATATGTAACAGCAATTTAAATCACTAAATTCATTACCAAAATTTAAATTACAGCAGTATTAGTCCCGCCGGATTTAACAGATGTTAATAAAGAATAAATCTGTAAAATCTGTTGACAATATTTTTTTATCACAATATTTTATCGTTTCAAAAATGGGTTTTCGTAGTGTAATTTGCAGGTTGGTGGCGTTGTTGGATATTGTGTTGATAATGCTTGGCATATTGGTTATCTGCATGGCAAATTCGCAAATCAATAACGATCGCGATGCGCGTATGGCGTTGAATGCCGACGAGATTGGTCATGCTGAAATTGATCCCGAAATTTCCCGACAACGCCTCATCGCATCACAACTCCTACGAGGTCTAACTCTCATCTACGCCGAGACCGCGCCGGGCGAAAATTTTGACCGATGCTTTCTACTAGACCAAAACGGAAAACCAAAAAAAGAAATACCGCTAATAAACGCAAAACACCCAACTGATATTCCAGAAATAAAAAACGGAACAACAATCGTCCTACTAATAAGCGACGCAGGCTTCGATAGCAAATGGACAAAAAAAAGAATAAATAACATCGAATCAACATTTGAAATAAAAATCGTACCACTCTACAACATCAATATCGGAATTTAAATAAACTGATTATTGCGGATTTTGTGCAGCTTTTTTGAGAGTGTGAAACAAAAGAACAATACAAAATAAACGAAAAGAGTTGATAGCAAAATTGCGTTTGTTGCGTATATTTTTTTGTTTCGTATTCTCTGGAAAAAACGTATGCGAGAAAATTCGCGGTAAAAAAACATCAACTCCAACCCCCCCAAAAAAATAACATGAAAACCAATCCAACCAATCCACAAGAAAAAAAACCGGCGAAACGTTCCGGTAACTTTATTTTTCGTTTGTTCAAAATAATAGCTGTTTTAGTTGTGATAATAGCTATTTTGATTTGGCTGATATTCCAATTCGGTCTAGGCGGCGGTAATGGCGCGTTCTTGTCAAAAGGCAGCGGAACTACAAACTCGGGCAAATCAGAAACATCAACACCCGCCAAAACACCCGAAACTAAAACCAATACAACCACACCAGAAACCAAAATTGAAACCGAGACAAAAAACAAAACGCCGGATGTTGCAAACGCCGCCGCACAACTTCCAATCCGATTTGAAATGCACATCTCTTTTGAACCCGACCCGAATAATACAGACAGCGCAAAAGAATTCGTTTGCCAAATTGAACGAATAAACACAGCACAAAAAAACGAGACAGCCGACAAAAAACTGATTACTTGCCGGAATATGCCGGATTTTGAAGCAGCCCTCGAAAAAGAAATCCAAGAGTGGCGACTCGCTTTTGACCAACTCCAAATTGAACCGGAACAAAATACCCGACCAATACTACAAGTTCACATGATACCATTCCCGGGCGAAGGCGTATTTCGCAAAATCGAATCAATCGTAAAAAATATCGATCCGAAAATCGCCATCATGCGAACGGAATAATTCAAAAGAAGTTATGATAATAACTCACAGGAAGGTAATGGAAGAATATTTTTTGAGAAGACAAAACAGACGAATATAAAAAACAGGTGAAATTTTGCTGCCGACTCGTTTCGTTTATTTTGTACTTTAGTTTGTTTTCGTATCTCAAAAAAATAAATCATTGTCT
>JAISQS010000072.1 GCA_031274045.1 Planctomycetaceae bacterium
AAATGAGGTTTTTTTGCCAGTAGAAATTCCAATACATTTCCCGCACCATTGGGGACGAGGGCAAGCCTCGCCCCTACAACGTCAGCGTTTTTTGGTTTTGGGCGATAGAAATTCCGGTGCGTTTCCCGCTCCCGTCGGCGTAGCCGACAATCGCCGCGAAGCGGCGCGGACTGGAACGCGGGCGTCTCGCCCTCGTTATACCACAAATCTTTTTTTGACTATATTTTTATGTTGAAGTCACGAATTGCTGCATTTGCGTGTTCGGTTTGGACTAGTACAACACCGGAGGTGTTGAATTTTAATAACCCCGTGTGAAACACGGGGTACAGGTGCAAACTCATACGAACCCCGTAGGGGTTCAACTATACCGATTGATTTTAATATACGTAGAAGTGAGGACTTAATGCGTTTGATTCATGTCCCAAAAATTACACGTTTGAGTTGAACCCCTACGGGGTTCGTTCCTCGCTTACGCACTTACCCCGTGCTGCGCTCCGCTTGCACGGGGTTATTAAAAATTCAACACCTCCGGTGTTGTTCATATCCTAGCCGAACACGTAAAACCAAATGATTTGATACTCCAATGCAAAAAAAGATGTGTGGTATAACGAGGCGTCTCGCCCGCCTCTGTGCGTAATAGAACCGAACAAGTTTGAACGGAACGTCAAAACGGGTTGGCAAATGTTCTCCAACACGTCTTGGCGTTCCTTCCAAACTTATTCGGTTTCCTAATGCACAGAGGCGGGCGGGACGCCCGCGTTCCAGTCCGCGCCGATTCGCGGCGGCGTTTGCGAATATCAAAGCGTTTCCCGCACCATTGGGGACGAGGGCAAGCCTCGCCCCTACGATACCGACACAAACTCGCGGCGAAATTGTCGCCTATATTGGTTGTCTAGCATGAAATCCCGTATTTACATGATGACGAATTATGATAGCATAGTTGCCCGTTTTTTGGGTTATTTATTCTTGTTTTTTTGCGTTGTGGTTGTTTGATAAATTTCAATTCACGTTTACGTTTAGTTATGAATGATTTTAATGATTCCGGTTTGTCTGGTGTCGGCAATAATGCTGACGAATCCGTGCCGCCGAAAATGCCTCCTGCGCCGCGAATCTCGTGGTATTATCGGATTAAGTGGTTTGTTGATGTGCTTATTGTGATTCTTACTTCGTGGTATATTGTGCCGACGATTTTGCTTTTTATGCTTCTTGTCCGGCTGACATCAAAAGGACCTATCTTTTATACGCAAGTTCGATGCGGTCTAAACGGCAAAGAATTTAAGATGATCAAAATTCGCTCAATGGTTGTTGACGCGGAAGCGGGCGGCAAGGCGACTTGGTCTCGCGGCAACGACCCGCGAATCACGACTGTCGGTCGAATAATGCGCAAAATGCACATTGACGAGTTGCCTCAAATATGGAATGTTTTACGCGGCGAGATGGCTGTTATTGGACCGCGACCGGAGCGACCTGAATTTGTGGAGAAGTTGAAAAACGCGGTGCCGGGTTACGAATATCGGATGCTCGTTTTGCCCGGAATGACAGGATACGCACAAGTAAATTGGCAAGCCGATAACGGTCTCGAAGATGTTCACCGCAAGTTAATTCTCGATTTGGAATACATAGAGGATGTCACGCCGTTTTTTGATTTCAGAATTCTGCTGGCAACAATTCGTTGCCCGCGAAAACTTTGCGGAATATACCAAACCGCCGAAAACTCAAGATGGAGCAAAGTCATCGGCTTACTCAACGAACACGAATCAGTAATGCTGTCAAGCTCACAAAACTCCGGCAGCAAAAAATAAAACAAAAAACCAAGTTCAATTTCAAAAAACGAAGTGATATTATCGGAGGTAAATTTAAGTGAATGGAGAGACGAGTAAAGTTGCGATTCAAGGGATTCGCGGTTCTTATCATGCGATAGCGGCGAATCAATTTTTCGGTGATGGTTCTGTTGAGTTGATTGATTGTGTGACGTTTCGTGATGTTGTTGAAGCGGTCAAGATGTTGCCGGATGTTGCTGGTGTTATTGCGATAGAAAATACGATTGCGGGTAGTTTGTTGAAAAATCATGAGCTTATTCGCGAGAGTGGGTTGACGGTGGTTGGTGAGTATCGTTTGCGGATATCGCATTGTTTGGCGGTGTTGCCGGGAGTGTTGTTGACGCAAATTGAGGAGGTCAATTCACACCCGATGGCTCTAATGCAATGCGAATCTTTTTTAGAAACAATGCCGCAAGTACGCATAGTCGAACGCGACGATACCGCAACAAGCGCGAGATTGATAAACCAAAATCAACTAAAAAACCACGCGGCAATCTGCGGCAAAGAAGCCGCAAAAATCTACGGTCTGGATATTCTTGCCGAAGGAATCGAATCGAACAAACATAATTTTACGCGGTTTCTCATCGTCATGCCGCACACGCTTGCCCAAAAATATAAACGCGAAAAAAATAAATCGTCTATCGTTTTTTCTCTGCACAATTCGGTTGGAAGTTTATCGCAAATTTTGATGGTGTTTTCGTTCTACGGAATGAACTTGACAAAAATTCAATCGTTCCCGATGATCGGTTCGGAGTGGGAATATCTGTTTTATGCAGATTTAACATTCGCAGATTATGTTCGCTATCAAAGAGCATTGGACGCGGTTCTGCCGCTAGTTGGTGACTTGAAAATTCTGGGTGAATACGAAGAACGAACAACATAAAATTTTTTGTTTCGCGCGTAGACGCAAAGAACGCAAAGTTTTTATTTTTTAACGCGGAAAGACTGAAAGCGCGGAATGCGCGGACAACGAACTTCAAAAAATTTCCGTTCTTTCCATCCTTCCGCGATTTCCGCGTTGAAAAAATAAGGACACGAAGAATAAAGAAAAACATGTGATTTATTGGCAACCTTGTACGTTCATTTTTATGCTGTATATGCTTTTTCTGGCGGTGATGAATAATGTTTTTCGGTCTTTGCCTCCAAAACAGATGTTTGCCGGAGTTTCGGGGACATTTATTTTTTGGATTTCTTTTCCGGTTTTGTCAAAGACGTAAATTTGATCGGCGGTGATGTAGATGTTTCCGCGATTGTCAATAGTCATCCCATCAACTCCAATATTGGCAAATAATGTTTTGTCTGACAATTTTCCATCCGGTTGAATTGAGTAACGCCATACTTTGCCTTTTACTTGATCTGTTATGTAGAGAGATTTGCTGTCTGGTGTTCCAATGATGCCGTTTGGTTTTGTCAGGTCTGTAACTACTTTCAAAATTTTTTCCCGATTTGGCGTGATGTAGTAAACGTGTTCTCCGTCTTGTGTGACTTTGTATTCTTTGCCGTAGACGGGATCGGTGAAGTAAATTCCGCCTTTCGTATCGATCCATAAATCATTCGGTTTATTGAATCTCTTCCCTTCAAAAGCGGCAGCCAACAGAGTCCTTTTGGCTGATTTGTCATACGAAACAACACTTCCCGTTTCGCCTTCGCATACGACAAGTTGCCCGTTTTTGTCAAAATACATGCCGTTAGCGTGAGCAGATTGAGCGACAAATACTGACAACTTCTTGTCCGCAACTGACCAAAAATAAATTTTACTATTCGGATCATCAACAAAATAAATATCACCATTGGCATCCGCAGCCGGTCCCTCCGTGAACCCAAAACCATCCGCCACCTTCTCAACCCGCGCCCCCAAAGCAATAATCGAATCATCCGCATACACAAAAAACGATACCCCCAAAAAAACAACAAAACAAAATACCAAAAAAACTCTACTCATCATCTACTCCTCCAATTTTCTAAATTAAAAATTTCACAAACAAACAACATTTTTACAAATTCATTTGTATCTCTGTCAATTTTGATTTTCCTTTCGGAATGTGTCGGTGTATTCTTTCCAGAGGTCGTCAAGATTTCTTCCGGCGGCATCTTCAAAAAAGGTGTTTTTGTAGGTTCGCTCTCGCATGACGGCATTCAATTTTTTCACAAACTTCGGATCATATTTCTTTTCGATCCAGATGAAGAATCCAGCGGTTGTTTTGTAAGCGTCACGATAACTGGCTTTATTCGGATTGATTCTTGGAAGCGGCACATTGGGTTCATAGTGCGCGTGCCGAATGTAGTCGGCAATTCCTTCCGTCACCCAGCCGGGACTGGAACGAGCCGGATAAGACTGAATGATATGAACCAATTCATGAACCACCATGCCGAAATCTTGCGGCTGCCGCTTGATCCAGTCAATTGAAATATGAATCGTGTCACGCACCGTGTAGGCAACACCATCCATCTTCTCAAAAATAATCGTCACCTCACTCGGAGGCTTGAAACCGTCCGATTCAAGCAATGCGGCAGTTTTCGGATACCATTCGGTGATGAGTTGCCCTGCTTTGCCCGCCCACTCATGAATCCCCTCCTGATAAAGAGCTTCTCCCCGAATGATGATCGTCAATTTGGTGAGTTTTGACGGCTGTTTTTCTGTTATGGTTTCTTTTTGTTGTGCCGGTTCTTCAGCGAGCAACGGAAACGGTGTTCCGCAAATCACCGCAATCAGAAAACAAACAACAACTACTAACACAAAATTATTTTGCAGTTTGATAACCATGATCAAAACATTCCTTTTTATCCAAAGGTTATTTTCAAGCCTACGCATGAAAGTAAATTTTAAAATCCAAATTTGTCTTAATAAATCGAGGTGGGATTGTGTACAAAGTTCAGTCACGTTACGCATTATGCTTTCACTGGTCTTTACCGGTTTTTTACCAACAAAGGTTAAACAAAACCGCATCCCATTGAACGGGAAGCATTATATTCAGATCCAACAGGTTTACAATGTAAGAGCATCAAAAAGAAATCTACAATGACACGTTGACAATATTCTTCCATTACCTTCCCTTAGCTTCCTGTGAAAAATTCCCAAATAAAGTTGTTGGGCGAGGTTGTATTGGCTTGATGATATTGGCTTGACGATGGAGTGAGAGATGTTAGAATCCACAACTGTTGTGAGCGGTCAACTGCCCGCTTGTTATCACGTTATTTTGACACTACCCGCGAGGTATAAAATGGAAACTTTACAAATCGAATTAGTCAATCCACAGGCAATAAATCTGTTGCAAGAATTGGCAACACTAAATTTAATCAAAATAGTTACAGAGGTCGAAACGTCGCCTTCCGCAAAAAAGATAAGGAAAAATCATTTGATTCCGCTTTAAGTGAGGTTCAAAAAGTTTTTGAAGGTACCGCAAAGGAGTTCGGTATTGAAAACGAAGCCGATGCCCAACAAATCATTGATAATTATCGATACGAGAAAACTGCATAATGAGAATGACTCTTTTATATCGTCATGTTGGCGTGTTAATATACTTTTTACACTTGAAAATTCCCTTTCACAATCGCAATCAAAATGATATTGTTACCGACAATGAGTCTTTACCAATTCGTAACCGGTAACCAGTTTCCCCCTCCCTTAATAACCAACGAAGCCCTCCCGCACAAGCCCTTATCCCCTTATTCGTTAATCATAAAGTTACGATCAAATTTGAGGCGAATTGAATCCAATGTCACGACATGCTTTGACTTCTGGCGATTCGACATTGAAAGTACAGACGCAATGCATTGCGTCTCTACTCAAGCAATAAGGGGATAAGGGCGCGTGGCGGGGAGCTTCATTGTTATTAAGGGAGGGGAAATTGGTTACCAGTTGCGAATCGATTAAGACTCAATATTGGTTGTACAAATTTTCACTGTAAATTTATAAAAGAGGAAATTTCAAGTGTAAAAAGTATA
>JAISQS010000270.1 GCA_031274045.1 Planctomycetaceae bacterium
CCCGAGTGGTGTTCGTGAATCTCTTTCGTAGGGCGTTGCCCTACGCTATGAGCTTGTTGCCCTTTCAGGGCGTTGATACCGCAAATAAAAGATACAATGTAACACCCCCACAAAATCCGAAATAATCACAAAAATTTCATGTTTGAAAGAAACCATATCTCAAAAAAATTTGGAGAAAAACAATGAAACGTATATTTGTTAAAAGTATCGTAATTTTGACCGTATTGACACTCTCAATACAATTGCCCAATCCAAACACACAATTGAGCAACATCACCAATATCTGTCTGTTGACCGCTCACGCCGACGAAAAGAACGCCGCAGAAAGTGAGAACACCACAGAAAATTTGCCGCAACCAAAACCAATTCCTACCGCCAAGAAAGATGTTGCCGAAAAAAATATTGACAATAAAGATAAAGATAAAGATAAGGATAAGGACAAAAAGAAAAGCGAAGAAGATAACGACAAAGAAAACGCTATCAACCCGCTCTTCTCACAACTCGCTTCGCCCGACAGAGCCGTTGAACGTCAACTCGATCAAATAAAACGTCTGATCAAAGTTGAACGTTACGTTGAAGCTGTGCGCATTATCGGGAATCTTCTTGAGACCGCCGACGACTACATCATCCCGCCCCCATACGTCAAAAACGCAAATAAAACAACAGGCAAAACCCCCAACCAAAACGAAAGAACAACAAACAACTCCTTCTCAAAACAACTCATCGCCATTCTCACAAACCTACCCGAACAAGCAAAAGAAGCCTACAACAGCCAATATAAAACCCAAGCCGAAAAACTCCTCAATAACGCCATCAAACAAGCCTCATTCGAATCACTACAACACATCGCAAAAAAATATCTCCCCACCGAATCCGGCTTGACCGCACTCTTCTTGATCGGAATGTACCAATATAAACTCGGTGATTGCGAATCCGCGTTGTTGACTTTTTATCGCGTAAATTATGTTGCCGATAACTTCAAATTTGACCTCGATTCATACGAACCTGTTCTCAGTCTGACAACTGCCATTTGCCAAATCAGACTCGAAAGAGACGAAGACGCAAAAAATACTTTGGACAAATTCATCGCAAAATTCCCACAACCAAAAATCCTACTCAGCGGAAAAGAAATCTGGAGACCAACAACCACAGACGAAATAATCAAAAAACTCAAAGACTCACACAACAACCGCAATTTGAACTCTCTCGCAGACATGCTCGAACAACGCGGCTGGCTGTTGCAAAGAGGAACAGCATCGCAAAATCCCGAAACACACGCAACCATACCATTGCCCGAAAAAATATGGGAAGTCCCAATCATCAGCCAAAACGACATCACTCTCTCAATAAGGAAATTGCAGAGTATCGTCCAAACAGCAACCGAAGCATACATCCCCGCAATACAGCCGCTCGTCGTCAATAACACCGTCATCACAAGAGGACTAAATAACACCACCGCAATAAACATAAACACCGGAAAAAGAATCTGGAGCCAAGACGACAGCGGATTCCAAATACCAGCCTCCCTTGAAAAATACAACCTCCCGCAATTCGCATACGCACAACCAATAAGACATCTCGGACTGTACAGACTCGACATCTGGCACGACCGCGTCTCAAACAATATGAGCAGCGACGGAGAAAAAATATTCTACATCGAAGGACACACTTTCAGACAACAATACCAAAACTCCATCCGAATCGGAAATAAAGTTGTAGAAAATCCTCTCACAAAAATTACAAATACTCTCACCGCCAGGGACATTGAATCAGGCGAAGTAATTTGGCAAATCGGAAAATATAACTACGCACAAAAAATGCTCGAAAAAATCGGCAAAGAATTAAACGAAGAACAAAAAAACCCGACAACCATTCATATACAACAATTGCCGCCAGGTGTTCTGTTACCGGTAATCGCGCCGCAAAACGCACAACCAAAAATCGAACAGCCCGCCAAAAACGATAAAGAAAAAGCAGACGAAAAAGAACCCTTTTTGTCGGACGAGGAGTTGATTCTCAGCGAGACGACATTTTTAGGTGCGCCTTTGCCCTTGCATGGACTCCTCTACACTATCGGCGACTGCGACGGCATGTTGCAACTTTTTGTAATCAATTCGTCAAACGGAAAATTACTATCACAAGTCCCACTCGCGCAAGCCGAGCGTTCAATTGAGCGTGATCATTTGAGACGGATTTGCGGCTTGACTCCATCGGCTTCAAACGGCATCATCTTTTGCCCGACTGGTCTCGGAATGGTTATCGCATTGGACGCAACCACAACCACTCCTATCTGGTGCTTCAGCTACGACCAACCACAAGAAACAGACGAAACAAACAACCAACAACCAATGGGACGCATCGGAATCGCCGCCGCAAGAATGCGCGAACGACAACTCATGATCGACTCCGCCGGAAGCAATCAGTCATTCGCGAACGCATTCAACGACACCGGTTGGCAAGTTCCCGCAATCATGATTGACGGAACGCGCGTGTTGATTTCGCCGCCGGATAAAGCGGCGTTGTATTGTTTGGATTTGTTGAGCGGAAAGTTGATTTGGGATATGCAAAATTTTAACCGCATAAACGCGCTCTACGTTGCGTGCATTCACAAAAACACCGCGTACATTGTCACGCCCGTCTCAATCATCGCCTTGTCAATGGAAACAGGACAACCTGTATGGGAAAAAATCCTCGCAAACACAAATATGAATCAACCGGCTTTCGGAACATCTGTCGGCGGTAATCTAGTCATTCGCGGCGGCGGTAACGTAGTCATAAACGGAAACGTAGTCATCAACGGCAACGTAATCGTCAACGGGCAAGTTGCCATCAACAACGTTAATCAGCCAAACCCGCAAGAAAATAAAAACACAAAGAAAACCAACGACCAAAATAAATCAACACAAAACGACACAAATAAAAACGAAAAATTAACCGTAGAAAAATTGCCGCAACTAAAATTTCCAACACCGCTCAAACCAACAGGAATCGGAATCCACAACGGAAACTTGTACTACATTCCGCTGTCAAACGGTTATCTCGGTGTAGTTGATTTGGAACGTTGCTCGTTGAAGTTGGTCTCGTCGCCGGAGTCCGCGATTCAACTTGACAAACAACTTGATAAACAACTTGACAAACAACCTGACGCGAAAGATTCGGCGAAAGAGAATGATTCGACAACAGACTCGCTTACGGAACAGCCGGAGTTATTTAGCAGCAATCCGAAAGTATACTTCGGAAACTTGGTCGGCATTGGCGGCAAATTCTTCTCACAATCACCTTCACAAATAACATGCTTTGATCAATGGCAAGACCTCCAAGAACGTACAAAACTTATCCTTGCCGCGAATCCCAAAGACCCGCAAGGTCTCTTGCAACTCGGAAATATCAGGCAGATAGAAAATAACATGGATGAGGCGATTAAGTTGTTCCGTAGTTCTCTTGAGGTGAAGCGGACAGAGGTGGCGGCGTATCATTTGCAGAAGGCGTTGTTGGCGGCAATGAAGAACGATTTCAAGGCGTGGGAATCGGTTTTGCCGGAATTGGAATCGCTCGCAATGACACCGACAGAGCTAGGCGAAATCTTGTACGCACAAGCTCAAGGCACCGCAAACGGCGGCAATATCGACGACTTCATAAACGCGCTGTACAAAGTTTTCAAAGTCGAATCGGAATATCCCGTCAGCGTCGCCATCGATAACGTCTTGTCATCACAACTACACAACGCCATCGCAATACTAATGAAACAAATGATAACAAAACACCAACAGAATCCGCAAATAAAAGAAAAACTCACCGCAACCGCCGAAAAAATCTTCGACAACTTCAGCAAAAATAATTTCAATTGCAACTTTCAAAATGAAAAAAATCAAATCGATATAAATAACATCTTGCCGATTCAAAATGACACACGCTCTTTTTGGGAAAACGACTCCAACGAGGCTTCATACGAAATCAGATGTTGGCAGACTTTCGTGGATTTATTCAGTTCCTTGCCGATAGCGGACAAGGCGAGACAACATTTGAAGGATTACTATTGGGATAAACAATTGAATCTTGCGGTGGAGTTGATGACCGATCCGCCGATAGCGAACGACTACTACAAAAAAAATCAAAACCGAAATCAAGTAAACAAGATTGACAATAAAAATAAAAATGTTGCGGATGAAAATGCCGCAGCGAAAGGTAAAACGAATCCGTCATCAGAGTCATTTGCCAAATTGCCCGCTCTCGATGACATGGACAAGTTAGCGTCAACACTTGAGTCGTATGGGGCAATTCACGACGCTTATCTTTACTATAAATCTATGTCTGATTTGTACGGCAAAGAGGGGCGAGAGCTTGCGGAGAAGGCGTTCGCGCGGGACGAGATTAAGGATTATGTTGAGCGGATTATGTTGCCGGCGCGTTTGTACAGCGGTGTGCCGGTTTGTCAAATTGACAATAGTGATCCGGCGAGTGCGCGCGACTTATTCCGCCGCCCTCTCCCGACGAATCGGCTTCCGGCGAATCCTGCGGATAGCACGACACCAACATTCGTCAGCAATCAGGCGCGGAATCTTTTGAACGCCGTCAACTCCGGTGCCGGTCGTTCCTACGGCGGCGGTTATGCGGGAATGCGGTTGCCGATTTCGTATTGCGGCGAGTTTAATCCGTTCGCGCCGGACTACGCGTATGCTTGTGAGCAACGTTACGGAGGATTTGTTTTGGTCGCGTATGATACCACCGGAAAAGTTATGTGGGAATTTAATATCAACGAATCAATTCAGGATTTCATGGCAACAATCAGCAAATCCGGCGAGAACCTCGTCAACACAAACAACAACAGACGATATAAAATTACTACGCGTTTTTTGAAGAGTTGCAATCATATTTTGTTGTTTGCTTGTGCGGATCGGTTGGTGGCGATAGACACGTTTGGTTGTGGTAATATCAAAAAGCCGCGTCTTCTTTGGGCAAGAAAATTATCAACAGATAACCAACTCAGAGAACGCCGTTTGATAAACGAATCTTCCTTGAGAACTCCGTATACCGGATACATCAACAACTCCGCGTTTTTCAACAATCAAGGCAATGCGGAAACGACCGTCTTCATCTCAAAAAATATCGTTTGTTACCGTGAGCAAGATAACTTGTTCGGATTAAATCCGATTACGGGCAACATAATTTGGACGCGAAAAATTATGTCGGATGTTTGTACGATACTCGGTGACAAAGAGACGTTGTTTTTGGTTTATGGCGACATGCGTCTTGCGGTGGCGATTGAGCCGTTGAGTGGGGTTGAGATTGCGCAGGGGATATTGGCGGGTGGAGTGTTGACGAATTATGGTGCGAAAGTGGTTCTTGAGTTATCTGGTAAATTGCAGAATACGTCTGAAGTTGTGGTCACGGATTTGAGAGACATGTTCGCGGACAATAGCGGAGTTGTTTTGCACAATTCGCACAACGATACGTATACGGGCAATGAACTTTACAAGGTTGATGAGTGGGTGTTGCCGGTGCGTGCGGTTTGTCCGAAGACGAATCAGCGAACGTTGGGGGTGAAGCATTTATCGGATTCACGTTATATTGCGGTGGTTACGTATGTGCCGAAAAACAGCGCGAATGCTTCGCCTAATGCAATGACGCGGCTATACATCTACGACTTGCTGAATGACGAACAATTGATCGGCGAACGAAATGATAGCGGCGTGAGAACGGGTGCGGATTTATCAAGTATGTTTGGTGAAAATATTACGTTGACAGATTTCAATGTCTACGAACACGCGGACAAATATATTGTGAAAATAGCTACAACCGGAGGAAACTCAAGCGGCTTCCAACAAAACCAAATCATCACCGACAGCGACGGAACAAAATTCAGCCGACAAATTACGCCGTTATCAAATAGTTTTTATGGGATAAATTCATCGGTGCGGGAGAGTTTTATGTTGTTTGATTATGATGGCAAGCGGTGTTGGAAAGAGGGAGTTTCCGGTGATGAATGGTTTTTGCTAAATGAATCAACCACATCGGCGTTACCGTTCTTTTTGTACGCGGCAAATCTACGCGATCAAGATGCCAGCGGAAACGGACAAAAAAATCGAATGTATATTGGAATCATAGCTATTGACAAAATCACCGGAAGAAAAAGATTCAGAAAACTTGTACCATACAGCAACACAAACCAACCGCAAATGCAATTAGCACGATTCTCCTACAACCCAATAGAACAAGAAATAAAACTCATCGGAAACAACAAAATCACTCTAACAATGACATTCAACGAAAAACCGAAAGAAGAAAGAGAAGAAAAAAAATAACACAAAATCCCCGTTAACGACGGGGGCTTGCCCCTTGTTATACCACACATCTTTTCTGGACTATCATTTATTTTTACGTTGATACCATGTATCGTTGTACTTGCTTGTTCGGTTTGGATTGGAACAACACCGGAGGTGTTGAACATTGATAACCCCGTGCAAGCGGAGCGCAGCACGGAGGGTACAATGTACAAACTCAGACGAACCCCATAGGGGTTCAACTATACCGATTGTTTTTAATACTCGTACAAGTAATAACTTAATGCGTGTGATTAACGCCCCAAAAATTGCACGTTGGAGTTGAACCCCTACGGGGTTCGTTCTTCGCGCACACCTTAACCCCGTGCTGCGCTCCGCTTGCACGGGGTTATCAAAATTCAACACCTCCGGTGTTGTTCGTATCCAAACCAACACTCAAAACCGGACTATTTGATTTACAACGCAAATCAAAAAGATGTGTGGTATAACGAGGGCAACGCCCTACGATAATTGATTATAAATAACCTTCGCCCCAACGGGGCAACAATATCAGAGCAAGCGGAAGTTTTTAGCTTTCAGTTTTAATATAATCCTTACAGAAAACTCACTACTAAAAACTTCCGTTATTGTTGATATTATTGGGGTGTTGCTCCGAGTGGTGTTTGTGAATCTTTTTCGTAGGGCGTTGCCCTACGCTAATGTAGAGACGCAATGCATTGCGTCTCTACTTTCAGGGCGTTGATACTGCGATGAAAGACACAATGTACCCCCCCCACAAAATCCGAAATAATCTGTAAAATCTGTTGATAAGAACAACTATAATGGAACAAGAAAGATTTCGTTTGTTTGATTTACTGAGATTATTTGTTTTGCATTCTCAAAAAATTTGATCAAAAGATTCAAAAAAACAAATATTACTATTGAGTTTTACGAACTGTTATTGTACAATCCCGCAACCTTCGGGTTTTTAGTTAGGCAAAATGTTTTTGCCGAATCCAAAGAAGACGTGTTGTCGTTACGTTGACGGCGACATTCGAACATCCACTTTATACTTTGATCTGTTCTGATGCGGTCGTGATTTCTTTGTTTTGATGTTTCGGTTTATTGATCAACGAATGCTGCGTTGTGAATATCTCGATAACATTGCGATAACACTGAAAGCAAAATTTAATTGAACCGGTCAATGAATAAGACAAAGTATAACAAAAGTTAAGGAGAAAGAAAATGAAACTAACAAATTTTAAATCCAGTTTTGTACAGAGTTTGTCAAAATTTAGGTCGGAAAATGTTAAGATAGGCAAGGGGGGGGGGGGGGGTCAACCTCTAAATTCAGGAAGTCTGCGTAATTGCAAAAATTGCGAATTCTTCAAATTCTCTTCCGAAAAACCTCTGGCGTTTTTTGGCTTTACTCTTGTTGAGTTGCTTGTGGTGATTGCGATTATTGGTTTGTTGATCGCGTTACTTTTACCCGCGATTCAAGCTGCACGCGAAGCCGCTAACCGAATGACTTGCACAAATAACCTCAAGCAAATCGGTCTGGCTGTTCACAACTTTCATGACTCACAAGATGCTTTGCCGCCGATTTGTATTTTTGCAAGTCGACCAACAATTTTCATGTTGATTCTTCCATACATGGAAAAGGAGAGCATCCATCAATTGCTCGTGGACAACAGAGCATACGGGAAAAGTGCTAACGCAATAGGGTCTGACTCAAACGATGCGACAAACATCAGAGTCAGTCGATACCAATCAATAAACGGCGTTTCCGGCTTGCCAATGGATGTTCTCGAAAAAATGTTCGTGTCAACTTATATCTGCCCATCTGCAAATCATCCCAACGATGGAATGCGAAGCAAATTCGTAGGAACCAACGATGATAATGATGATAATAGTAATAAAATGAATGTTGGTCCGTGTTGTGATTATGCTGCGCTTATTTGCAAGGAAGTTAATCGTTATGAAAGCGGTTGGTGGCATCATTGGATGCTCAAGGATTCCGGCAGTGGCGGAGACAGGACAAGGTTAAATGCCTATAAGTCCAGTCCGTTTGTTTTGGCGAATGTTACATGTACTTATCGACAAGATAATGCCCGTTGGGGCCCGGGCAAGGTGAAAGATTGGACGTACGATACCGGCTTTAGTCATTGGGCTGACGGAACGACTAATCAACTCTGTTTTGCGGAAAAGCATATCACTACTTACGCGTCAAAAGTTGATGACGAATATGAGCAATACTGGGACGGCGGATACAACAACGTTTCCAACAACAATGCCGCTTCCGTCATCGGTCGCGTGGTCAGTAATACAGCAAACATGGTAGCCAAAAACCAAAGCGAAAACAACGGAGTAAGACCGCAAGATAGAGAAGGTCAAACCACGCTTGGCAGTTCGCATCCGGGGACGTTTAATGTGCTGGTTGGTGATGGTTCGGTTCATGGTTTTAGCAAAAGTGTTGCTCCGCTGGTATTGTGCTATTTGACGCACGTATCAGACGGACAAGTGGCTCAATTGCCGTAACAAAAACGTGGAGTGAATAATTTCAACACGTTTTGTCAGCATTATGTTGACGTGGTATTCACTCCAAAATTTACTTAACATTTCTTTAACAGGAGAAAAAAATTATGAAAAAGAATTTAGCGTTTACTTTGGTGGAATTGCTTGTTGTCATTGCCATTATTGGCATATTGATAGCGATACTTCTACCTGCCGTTCAAGCAGCTCGTGAAGCCGCCAGACGAATGGCTTGTCAAAACAACGTCAGACAATTTGGACTAGGGATACACAACTTCCTTGACAACTACAAAGCATTGCCGCCGGCGATCATCAAGTCAGAAGGTTACCCGACATTCCAAGTGCTGATGCTCCCCTACATCGAACAACAAGCGTTGTACGAAATGTACCAAGCAACGAATGTGTTGACGATGGGATCGGCTCACGTTAGACCAGATGCCAATTGGCTAAAATCACTAACAGACGGTCAACGTAAAGGTGTCGGCTCCGTTCCTATTTACACTTGTCCGGGTTCGCTTGGACAAAAAAGAATGAAGTTCGATCCAAACGGTACAAATAACCAAATGGGTCCGCTCACCGATTACGCAGTCTTGATATCAAAATACAACGACTGTCCGATTTTCTGGTTCTGTTACGGTACCTACTGGCCTGCGTCTGATGGTTTTAATGGAGTTTTCCCGGACGGATACGGTCACGGAAGACCACAATATTACATAACCGCTCCATTGCGAGTTTCAGCCTATACTCCAATCGCTAATCCATCACTAATAACAGTAGAATCGTGGAAACCGCGGGACAAAATTTCCCATTGGTCGGACGGCTCGTCAAATATTTTGGTGATGGCAGAGAAACACATACCGGCTTGGTCGGTAAATTCAATGTCAAGCGTAGGACTAGGTTGGTGCGGCAGTTATTTGAGTACTTGTATAGAAGGAGATTCAAAAAACAGTATTAATTTTATGAATTCCGCACGGATCGTTTGGTACCGAACAGCTAGTGGACAACAGGTCAACGGTTCAGTTATCGTAAACACCAAATTGTTCGCACGCGGTCCAAATGATCCGGCTACAGATACCGAATCAAAATGCGGATCAAACCAGTACCAAACCGACGGAATGGGTAACGTGTACCAACTCGGTTCTTCCCATCCCGGAGTTGTTAATGCTCTTGTTGGCGATGGCAGCGTTCGCGCCATCCCAATAACATGCGGCTCCGAACTAATGAAAAACCTAACAACAGTCAACGACGGTGCCGCCGTTACTTTACCATAACCAAACTGTCGTTCGTGTGCGTGATTGTTTTCAACGCGGAAATTACGGAAAGACGGAAAGAACTGAAATTTGTTTTTTGCGTTTTCCGTATTTTCTGCATAGTTTTTTTTGAGAATATGAAATAGACGAAACATAACGAAATAATTTTTTTAACGCGAAACATGCGAAAAAACGAAATTCGCGAAAGTGATTTTTAAAAAGTGTTTATTAAAATTGGCTCTTTTATCGTTTCTTGTTGATGCGTTAAAACAAAATATAAAAGCGTGTTACGATAAATTGTAGCCCTGCATGGTATAAAAAACCAATCAACATTACTCAAACCAATTCGCAA
>JAISQS010000315.1 GCA_031274045.1 Planctomycetaceae bacterium
TTGTGAATCCCTTTCGTAGGGCGTTGCCCTACGCTATGAGCTTGTTGCCCTTTCAGGGCGTTGATACTGCGAATAAAAGACACAATGTAACACCCCCACAAAATCCGAAATAATCAGGATTTTTCTTTATTTGTAGTTAATGTTTTTATTGCTAGTTCTTCAAGTTGTTTGTTTTCTACGGGGCTTGGTGCGCCGGTCATTAGATCGGCGGCTTTGGCTGTTTTGGGGAACGCAATACAATCTCTGATATTGTCCAAACCGCCAAATAACATTACCAGCCGATCCAACCCTAACGCAATCCCGCCATGCGGCGGCGCACCAAATTGCAGTGCCTCAAGCAAAAAACCGAATTGTTCTTTTGCCATCTCATTTGATAGCCCCAGTAAATCAAATACTTTTGACTGAATTTGCGAATCATGTATCCGAATAGTTCCACCGCCAACCTCAAATCCATTAAGCACCAAATCATAAGCCTCCGCCCTTATTTTTGCGGGATCACTATCAAGCAACTCCACATCAGATGCCAACGGCGCAGTAAACGGATGATGCATCGCCACCCAACGCCCAGACTCCACATCCAAATCAAACATCGGAAACTTCACAATCCAACAAAAATTCATCTCACCAGAATCAATCAACTTCAACTCCACCGCCAAACGCCGCCGCAACCCATTCAACACCTTACACGTCGTAACATACGTATCCGCCGAAAATAACAGAAAATCACCCGCCTCCGCTCCAAGCCGTTTTGCAATTTGTTGCAATTGATCGTCAGTAAAATTTTTCGCAATCGGCGAAGTCAATTTACCATCCGAATCCACCTTAAACCACGCAAGCCCCTTTGCCCCGAATTGTTCCGCAACCCAACTGCTCAAAGCATCAATATCTTTTCGCGAATATTTGTCCGCCGCTTTTTTTGCGTTGATTCCACGCACTCGCCCTTTGCCGTTTTCCATTGATGCCGCTTCACGAAAAACACGGAAGTCAACCTGTTTCGCTATATCAGTCAAATCAACCAACTCCATCCCAAAACGAAGATCAGGCGCATCATGTCCAAATCGTTCCATCGCCTCATCATAACTCATACGCGGAATCGGTAACCGCACCTCTCGCCCCAAAACATCCTTCATCAAACGAACCACCAAACCACTCACAATCTCAACAATATCCTCCATCCCAACAAACGACATCTCTAAGTCCATTTGAGTAAATTCCGGTTGTCTGTCCGCACGCAAGTCCTCATCACGAAAACATCTTGCAATTTGAAAATATCGATCATAACCGCCAATCATTAAGATTTGTTTGTAGAGTTGCGGAGATTGCGGCAAGGCGTAAAATTCACCTTGCGCGATTCGGCTTGGAACAAGATAATCACGCGCACCCTCCGGCGTACTCTTGCCAAGCATCGGAGTCTCTATCTCAACAAACCCGCGTTCATCAAAATAATCACGCATCACCTTCGTTATTCTATGCCGCAAAATAAGCGTCCTCTGCATTGCCGGACGCCGCAAATCAAGATAACGATACTTGAGCCGCGTCTCCTCCGCAGGTAACTCCGGCGCGGAAGGTTGAAACGGGACAACTTGCGTCCGATTCAAAACAACTATCGACTCCGCCTTGATCTCAATTTCTCCTGTCGGAATCTTCTTGTTGACAATTCCATCCGGTCGCAATTGCACCAAGCCGATAACTTGCACCACATCCTCAGGATGCAACGACCGAACCAGATCAAGACACTCTTCACCAATCTCAGGCAAAAAAACCACTTGCGTCACACCATAACGATCACGCAAATTGATAAACAAAACACCACTATGATCCCGAACAGAATCAACCCAACCCGCAAGCGTAACCAATAACCCAACATCACCCCTACGCAACTCACCACACGTCTTCGTTCGTAACACGTTTCTAAACTCCTTAACCTTTCACAAAATAAAATATTTCAAAAACCAAATACCAACCACAAAAAATTATCAAACAAACGAAATTTTGCTATCTGCTCTCAACAACTTCTAATAATAGACTTGTCCACATATCGTCAACAGATTTTACAGATTGAACGGATTCGTTTTTTTGTAATACATCAGCTAAATATCCGCTCGAATCAACCTTATTTATAACCTTATTTTTCCTAACAAAACAACCGTAGTAGCCATGACAATAAAAAAATATCTACCTTATTACCTTATTTAGTAGTGAGTTTTTTGTTTTTAGTGTCGTTAGCGATGGTCGCTTGCGACCAACGAGATGCGTCGCTCGTTTGACTTGGGGGCAAGCCCCATTCGTTAACGGCTGTTTTGTTTGAAAAATTAGGTGGAAATGAGTTTTTGGCGTGTTGGTGAACCGAAGTTTTTTCCGCCCCCTTTTGGCTTTTGCCCTTTCAGGGCGAGAGTTATTTGGGGCGATTTTCACAGGGCGTTGCCCTGTGCTATGGTTTTTTTGCCCCGTTGGGGCGTGCGTGTTTGTTTTGGCGATGCGTGTTCCGATCCATTGGGGACGAGGGCAAGCCTCGCCCCTACAATTACAATGTTGTTGGGAACGAGGGCAAGTTTCGCCCCTACATTGGGTTATCTTTTAGTTCCTGAATTTTTGATTGGCAAAATTGGTATATGGTTTCGGCTTTGCGGATTGCTGATTTTGTGATAGTTTCATCCAAA
>JAISQS010000381.1 GCA_031274045.1 Planctomycetaceae bacterium
GTTTTGGCAAATGTTCTGCAACCAAAAATCAGACAACCACAACAACAAATATTTTTTTGTCGTGATTCTATTATTCGATTCGTTTGACTACATGAATGTAATATCTACCGGTCATTTCAACATTTTTGACAGTAATGTAATTTTTACGGTGATGTTTGTTGATGATGTCTTTTGTTTATAACTTGTGTGCAATTTTCTTGTTATAAATTTTTTTGAGAATTGTTTTGATTTGGTACTTTTTTTGTGTAATGGGGGTAGCTGTTCGATTTTTTTCGGCGGCGTTTGGTTGTGTGATTTTTTAGCAAGGTATGATGATTGCGCGGTGCGATTATTGTACGAAAAAGAAAGGTTGGAGTTGAAAGATGCGTATTAGGATTGGATTGGTTTTGGTTTCGGTTGTGTTGATGTTTTTTGGGGCAGAGGTGTTTGCTGCCAAGCCTGTTGAGATGAATTTAGCGGCGGGTGCGGGGTTGAAAGATTGCCTGAATGCACAAATTGCCCTGTACAAAAAAAGCGTTCCCGATGTAAAAATATTAGCAAACTACGAAGCATCAGGTAAATTACAAGAACAGATCGTCAACGGCGCACCCGTCGATCTGTTCATCTCGGCGAACCAAGAAAAAATGGATGCGGTCGAGAAAAAAAATCTTGTCGTCAAAGGGACACGCAAAGATATTTTGAAAAACAAGATTGTGTTGATTGTGCCGACATCGCGTCCGAGTCCGTTTCATTGTTTTGCATGTCTCGGCACTGATAAGTTGAAAGACAAAGGGATAGCAATTGGCGATCCGAAAGTCGTTCCTGCGGGCAAATACGCAAAAGAAGTTTTTGAATCACTCAAAATTTCCGATAAAGTTTTGCCCAAAGCTGTACTGGCTCAAAATGTCCGCGCGGTTCTGACGTATGTTGCGCAGGGTGAAGTTGACGCTGGTGTCGTTTATTATACAGACGCACTGATCATGCCCGACAAAGTCAAAATCATCGCCGAAGCCCCACCCAAAAGTCACTCGCCAACTATTTTTCCGGCGGCTGTAATCAAAACAGGAAATAATCCCGAAGGAGGCAAAGCGTTTTTGAAATTTTTGGGTACGCCGGAAGCGATTGAGATTTTTAAGCGTTATGGATATTCGTTGCCTGATTAGTTTTTTAACGCGGAAAGCGCGGAAAGACGGAAGGCGCGGAAATTTTAATGTTCGTATTCCGCATTTTCCGTATTTCCGTGTTGCAAAATTTTTTTATATTATTTTTAGATGGACTGGTCTCCGCTTTTTATTTCGCTTAAGACATCGTTTTGCGCAACGATTATTGCATTTTTGTTTGGGGTGTTGACGGCTCGATTTGTTCTTGGAGTTGGAGTTCGTTGGCGTGGTTTTTTGGATGTTTTGTTGACGTTACCTCTTGTTTTGCCTCCTACGGTTGTTGGGTTTGGTCTTCTTTTGTTTTTTGGTTGGAATAGTCCTATTGGTCAAATTTTGCGTAGTGTTGGGATACGTATAGTTTTTTCTTGGGAGGCGACGGTTATTGCGTCGTCGGTGGTTGCGTTTCCTTTGATTTATAGGACGGTTCGTGCGTCTTTTGAGCAGATTGATCCGGCGGTGATAGATGTTGCCCGTACGCTTGGTCTTTCGGAGCGTGTGATATTTTGTCGTGTTATGTTACCGATGTCTTTGCCCGGTTGTGTTGCTGGTGCAGTGCTTGGTTTTGCGCGTGCGCTCGGCGAGTTTGGGGCAACTCTCATGATCGCAGGAAATATCCCACAACGAACACAAACAATCCCGGTCGCAATCTGGAGCGCAGTTGAAGGAAACAATATGCAAGAAGCTGCTATCTGGGTCTTATTGATCGTGATAATTTCATTCCTTATCATCTTGCCGCTCAATTTGTACAGACATAAATAATTATTTTTGCCATCGGCGGCAGTTGTCAAGTAATCCTTGACAACTGAATTTTCGTTCTATTCCAATCACAAGTTCAATTATTGCTGCTTTGTCATTGCTGCCTGTTTTTTATATTTTCTTCCAACTGTTTCAACTCATTCATATCGTCTTCGTCGGATTTATTCAGCTCGTAGATTTTTCGCTGTTCGTTAAATCGCTCGTACACATTATCCACGTATGTTTCCATTTGGGCGTTGCTCACACTGCCTTTGTCTGCAAGCAGGGCTTTTTTGTTGAACGTTATGATGCTGTCCACATTCTCCCGCCAAAACTTCATGGTAATATCCCTTTTATACTTGAAAATTCCCATTCGCAATCACCATCGCCATAATTTTGCTACCGATATTGATCCCCGACTAAATTACGCTTTACCAATTCGCGATGTACGACCAACTTTACTTACCTTAATAACTATTCGACAAACGGAGTTGGCTATCTTACGTTGCGGCGAATTTTTTTACGCCCCAACGGGGCAAAAAGCTCATAGCACAGGGCAACGCCCTGTGAAAAATCGCCCCCAATAACTCTCGCCCTGAAAGGGCAAAAGCCAAAAGGCGGCGGAAAAAAACTTCGATTCACCAACACGCCAAAACCTCATTTC
>JAISQS010000391.1 GCA_031274045.1 Planctomycetaceae bacterium
TATTTACCACAATTGCAGTTTTTCCAGAAAAAATATTTCGCTGATATATTACAAAATTTCAACCTTATTACCTTATTAGGTTACACAATTAAAATAAGGTAATAAGGTTATGTCTGTGGGTGATTCACGGGCTACTAAGGTTGTTTTTGTAAGAAAATCAGGTTGTAAATAAGGTTTGTTTTTTCTACAGCGTTGAAGTATTTCACTGATATATTACTCTTACGTTTATTTATATATTATCTGCTAACGCGCAAGCGAAGTCGAATTGTACGCTTGTTTTTCCGTCTTTTGTGACTTTTGCTCTTAAAAAGTAGACACCTGTCATTTTTTCGCGGAATCTGACATCCATGAAAATAGTGTCGCCCGGTCGCACCATTTGTTTGAATCGGACTTCGCCTATTTTGGCAACAACCGGCATACGCCCCGTGATGTTCTCCTCCTCAAATAGACGTATGAGCAAAATCGCGCCGGCTTGCAATGCCGCTTCGCATTGTATTACGCCGGGTACGAGCGGCGCGCCCGGATAATGACCGCGAAAAAAATCCTCTTCGCCGGTAAATGTTTTTTTGCAGACAATATGCTTACCGTCATACTCAACTATCTCGTCCACAAAAAGAAACGGGTCTCGATGTGGTATTGCAGATTGGACTTCTTTGAGTTTCTCCGCTCTTAATTCTGCATCCATAATTCGCTCCTTAATTTCATAAAATTTTTTGCCGCTGTCAACATCAATAAACTACTACAAAGTTCTCTAATTTTTGTAGCGTAACTTTGGGGGAATAACTTACAGGAAGATAATGGAAGGTATGGGAAGGATGTTTTTTGGAGATTATTTTTGAGATTATTTTTTTAACGCTAAACACGCAAAAAAACGAAAAGCGCGAAATTCTACAGTTAACTCTTCTCGTTCATTTTATATTTTTCGTATTCTTAAAAAAAAATATTCTTCCCTTCCCTTCCTGTAAGTTATTCCTTTTTTCGTATATTTCGTTCTTTCGTGTGTTTCGCGTTCTCGTATTCTTTAAAATATTCTTCCCGTACCTTCCACTAGCTTCCTTTGAGTTATTTTATTCAAAAATTGCATGAACAATTAGAGAACTTTGTACTACGCACAACTCACCGAGTCAATAAAATTTCTCAGCAGTCTTTTTCCGATGATAGTCATGATGCTTTCGGGGTGGAATTGTATACCTTCGAGGTGATATTCGCGATGTCTTATGCCCATGATTTCATTGTCGTCTTCGGATTCCGCAGTGATTTCTAACTCTTTCGGCAAAGTCTCCCGCTTCGCGACCAGCGAATGATAACGCATTGCCTCAAACGTTCCTGTTATTCCTTGAAAAATACCTGCGCCGTTGCTTTTGATTCGTGATGTTTTTCCGTGCATAATTTTTTTTGCGCGAACCACGTCGCCGCCCAAAACATGCACAATTGATTGATGCCCAAGACAAACTCCCAATATCGGAATTTTGCCCGCCAGCACCTTTATCACGTCAAGAGAAACGCCCGCGTCAACCGGATGACCCGGCCCCGGCGAAATCACAATACCTGCCGGTTTAAGTGAATTGATCGCGGCAATATCTATTTTGTCATTGCGAAATACCTGAACATCACCGCCAAGCATACGCAAATATTGCACAAGATTAAACGTAAACGAATCATAATTATCAATCATCAATAACATAATAGCCCTTTGTGTTTAGTGTTATTGTCAGCTACAATATCCGCCGCAACAAATCAACGACACGAAATCATCGTACCGCGCGACGAGTTTAAAGACTCTATCAAAAATAATTATACACGCAAGAGACTCTGTTATGGTTTTATTGATTACTGTTTTTTTGTTGACATTTTTTTGTTGATGTGTGGTGTTTGTTTTTTTATCCGGCTTTTCGTATTTCGATTTTTTGATCTTGTGTGAAAGTGATTTCGGGAGTGGAGTCTGTGAATATTTTTTGTTGTCTTGAGTTTTCGGGGTGGTATTCGTCAATGAACTCGCACAACTTCATTTGGATTATGTGATCGGGTTCGTCGAGTAGATTTAGTAGTTCAATGATTTGTCCTCTTACGTGATTCCATTCGAATCGCCGATGTGATGCGCATCTTAATTTTTCGTGTGCGGTACGGATTGCTTTTTCTGAATTGAAGTAAAGTTCTTCGTACAATTTTTCACCCGGTCTTATTCCTGTTTCAATTATTTCAATTGCGTTCTCCGGCAATCCGCTCAACCTCACCAAGTCTTTTGCCAAATCGACAACTTTCACCGGTTCGCCCATATCCATAACGAATATTTCGCCGCCGCTTCCCATTGCTGCTGCTTGTAGTACCAATTGTGATGCTTCTGGTATTGTCATGAAGTATCTTGTCATTCTGTTGTCGGTGATTGTGATTGGTCCGCCTTGTGCGATTTGTTTTCGGAAAATTTGTACTACGCTTCCGGTTGAGCCGAGTACGTTACCGAATCTTGTTGCGATGTATTTTGTTTTTGAGACGGAAGCGAGGGCGTGTACGTATCTTTCGGCAAGATGTTTTGTTGCCCCCATGACGCTTGTTGGGTTTACGACTTTGTCTGTTGAGATTAGGACGAATGTTGAGACTTGATGTTTGTTTGCGAGGTCGGCAACAACTTTTGTCCCTTTGACGTTATTGTAGACGGCTTCGGAGATGTTTGATTCCATGAGCGGCACGTGTTTGTGTGCGGCGGCGTGAAAGACAACTTGTGGTTTATGCTCTTGAAATATACGGTCAATCCGCGACGTTCGCGTCACATCCGCAATCACCGTAGCAAGCTCACCGTTAAATCCCAATTGCTGCAACTCGCGCTCAAGAAAAAATATTCGGTTCTCGCCTCTGCCAAGTACTATCAACTTCTTTGGACGAAATTTTATTATCTGTCGGCAAATTTCAGACCCGATACTGCCGCCGGCACCCGTAACAAGAATTGTCCGATCTGTAATCATTCGCTCAATTGTTGAATTATCAAGAGTGATCGGTTCTCGTTTCAGTAAATCCTCGATACGAATATCACGCATTGGGATAGACGAATTACCTAACCGCGTTTCGATTGGCGGCACTATTCGCAAATGAACTTTATGCTTTTGGCAAACAGTAAGAATGTTTCTCAATTGATCTCCATGTACGACTCCGGGACAAGTCAAAACTTCCTGAATTGAGTAGAGTGCTATGAATTTTTCTATGTCGCGGACGTTGCCGATTATTGGGATGTGTCCGTATTGTTGCCCGACATCTTGTTCCGATACGGAGAGGAAACCAATAATGTGATAGCCGAGTTCCGGTCTGTCACGCAAATCATGCGCAAGTTCGGCAACTTGCAAATCAGAGCCGATGACGATTGTTTTGATTCTTTTTACTCTTCTGATTCGCGGCTGAATTTCCTCGCAAAAAAAACGCCAGCCGAATCTGATTCCGCCAATCAACGCAATCGTAAAAAGACAATCCATCACAGGAATCGTTCGTGCCATTCGCATGTTGTATACGTAATGCGACACCAAAAAAATCGCAACAGACGCAAACGACGCACTCTTGCAAAGCATCAGAAATTCCTTAAACGTCGCGTGCAACCAACAACTATGAAAATGCCGATGATAAAAGAAAATGGCTGATTTGAGACAGACAATCCAACCGATTGTCTGATAGCAAATTGTAAATTCTTTATTGCCGAAATTAAAATCGTAGCGAAAGGCAAACGCGAGCCAATACGCCACCGCAAACAGACTCAGATAAACTGCCGCAATAAACGAATACCAACCAGTCCATTTGGCATAAAACGCAAATCCGTGTTGTGTATCTTTACGTGTCGCGGTTTGATTCCCTATCAATTTGCCGTTATCCTGATTGCTCACGGCACCATCATATTCGCAATTGTTATCAACAACCATTGTCGATCCTTCTCCACTTTTTTTGTAATAATCCTTTACTTACAAGTCTCGTATCACACGATAGTCAACCAAATTTATCAAATACACCTTATCAAATTACACCAAATACGATTTAACTCCAAACCTTCCATGTTGCCGACAACCTAAACAAGATCGCAGCAAAAAAACAGACTCACAACACCGAAAAATAACATCAACTCGGAGTGTACTTTTTTTTGCGAAATGTGTCAATATCAATTTTACAGACACGAAACAGACGAAAAATACAACAACCACAGAGAACACAGAGAACACGGAGAATACATAGGGCTGCGTGTCTAAAAGAAAGTTCCATATTTTTCAATTCGTTCTATGCTTTCGAGTTATTACATTCCGTTAGGAATGTATCGCTCGGTAGAACAATTCACAGTTTACAATTCACGATTCACAATTTGATTACATTCCGTTAGGAATGTAACGCTCGGTAGAAAATGAAGCTCCCGCCGAGTCATTGCACTCCGTAGGAATGCAACCCCATGACTTACCCAATGGCAACATTCCTATGGAATGCTCGTTTGTGTGAGGACATCATTTTCTACCGAGCGACGCAAACCTACGGCTTGCAAAATAAGGCTTAAAATCACTAAAATCATTCCCCACAAAATCCGAAATAATCAGAAAAATAAAATGGACAGTTACGAATGTTAACGGGTGAGGGCTGCTCTTTTTTTCAAATGTGATATAATCTGCGAAAGAGGTTTGTTGACGAAAGAGGTTTGTTGACGAAAATTCGACAATATTAAAACAGATGATTTTGAGCCGTTTTTTTCAAAATATAATTTTTGAGTGAATTTTGGGGAGAAATTTTTCGTTTTTTTTATTGTCAAAAAAGCGATCATACGCTTAAAAACGCAGAGGTTTGTAGCACAGTCACAAACCTTTTCCCCGTTATAAGGGGATTGAAACCCGTACCCATCGATCCAGATCTTGACAGTAACGGTCACAAACATCTTCCCCGTTATAAGGGGATTGAAACACTGTAAGTATAAGTAACTTGATATAACAGGAGATAGTAGTCACAAACATCTTCCCCGTTACAAGGGGATTGAAACTCCGGTAGGCAGGTCTTGCAACAAGCGAATCCTTTTGTCACAAACCTTCTCCCCGTTACAAGGGGATTGAAACTACTGCGAAATGGCGCTTACTATTTCGCTCCATAGTCACAAACCTCCTCCCCGTTATAAGGGGATTGAAACCCTTAGTAAAACGTTTACACAAACCGGCTTCGGTAAGTTGCAAACCCCTCCCCGTTACAAGGGGATTGAAACCCAGAGATTCCATTCCATATTCCTAACTGTAAGTAACAAACTTCTCCCCCGTTACAGGGGGGGAATTGAAACTTTCAGAATGGCACATCGCTAGATGGTGAGGGGGTACAAACCTCGTTGTACCACATAAGTTAGCCGCGTAGCGGCGAGGGACAGGAACGCGGGCATCACGCCCGCCTCTGTGCGTAATAGAACCGAACAAGTTTGAACGGAACGCCAAAAATATTGGCAAACGTAAGGTGGGTAACCGACCGCCGGGCGGTTACGTCGGCGCAAGCCGACAACGGGGGCGGAACACGCACTGGCAAAATCAAAACGCCCTACGTTTTGGGCGATAGAAATTCCGGTGCGTTTTGGCGATCCAGTTGTCGGCTTGCGCCGACGCAACCGCCTGGCAGTCGGTTGCCCACCTTACGATCACTTGTGTGATATAACGAGGCGGGATGCCCGCGTTCCAGTCCGCGCCGCTGCGCGGCAATTGTCGGCTGCGCCGACGAGTGATGGTTTGGAATATCAACACAATTTCCGCACCATTTCGTCGAGAGCAAGCCACCGTCGCTAACGAAACTTGTATGGTATAACAATGGGGCAGGAGAATGTCGATCTTATTATCTTATTCGTTTTGCTAATATTGCTAGAGTTTCTTGCAAAATTCCTAATCCGAAGCTGATGTGGATTGTTAAAAACACCAACGGTAGATAAATCAACATCAACAATTTTCGTTGCGCTAACGCAAGACGTAACGACTCCGCACAGACCACAAATAAATAAGTCCCCATCACAATACCGCTCACTCGTAAGAAATAATCCAAACACCATATACGATCAGACGACATCTCGTATATTATTGATGCCGCTGCAAACAGACATAACCACGCGGCAAAAAAGCCTAAACCAAAACTCTTAATTGAAAATGTATCAGGATGTTTTTGACATAAACGAACCCTGCCCCGACCATACCTGTTCATCTGATACGCCAAACCACTCAACGTCCGACGCGGAACATAACGCACCGCAATCTTCGGATCAAAATAACACCGCAAACCAGCACGATCAACACGATAATTCAACTCAACATCCTCACACGCATCAAACGATTCATCAAATAAACCAACCTTGTCAAACACCTCACGCCGATACGCCACCGCCACACTAATCGCCGGAACAAAACCACCCGCCGCAGAATAAATATGCGAATCAGGATGATGACCCAACAGACTCCGCCGACACGAAGCTATACTCCATTGCAACACCGTAGCATCACCCATCTCCAATGGTTGCGGACGACCAAGACAATCAGCCAACATCACACCAAACGCAACCTCAACATTCGAAAGCATGTCCAAATTATCAATAATACAATGACCATCAATAATAAGAATCAACTCTCCGCGAGCATTGCAAATTCCAATATTACGCGCCGCACTAGACAACCGCTTCGGATTAGAAAATAAACGAACCCGATCAGGATAACCCTCAACATAACCACGAACAACCTCACAAGTAGAATCATCAGACTCACCATCAACAACAAGAACCTCATACGAATCAACCGGATAATTTTGACAAAGAATCTTGTCCAGAACAGACGAAATATGACGCGATTCATTGCGAACAGGAATAACAATACTTATCATGTGCATCAAAAAATAAATTTTATAAAGAAACCTTTATATTTGATAATATGTATGACAATAAGAGTTTCTGGTTACTGGATAAACGTTATACATAACGGATATTTCCAAAATATACCGTCGTTCGCTTTAACCCCGCCGACAATAGGGAACACAATACTAGCAATCACAACCGCAAGTATTACCACAAAACCAACCAATACAAACGCCAACACAACTCCAACCACCGAGTAAATAAACGCACTCAACAACCAATTCAAAATCATCTTGCCGTGCAGATCAACTTGAGCATCCTTATCTCTATTGATCGCCCACAAAACAATCGGTGCCGCAATACCAAGAACCGGCAACACAAACATCAATAACTGCGAAAGATGAAGCAGCATACAATACGTATTCGGTTTCATTCCAAACATAATAATCCTCTCTCGTTTTTGGTTTTGAATTATTTTTTCTATCTCAACTTGTCCTATATCAATCGTTATTTTGCTAATTTTTTTAGTGCGTCTATTCCGCGTTGTATAGTTGATTCTGTTGCGGAGTATGCGATTCGGAAGTGTGTATCTTGGTTGCTGAAGGCGTTGCCGGGTATGACCAGCAACGAAAATTCCGTGATTGCTTTTTCGACGAATTCTGTTGCGTTTTTGTATTGGCTTGGGATTTTTGGAAACATGTAGAATGCGCCTTCGGGTTTATTTATTTCGTAGTCGTCTTTTATTGCGTCAAAGATCATGTCTCTCCGTTTTCGGTACGATTCAATTTGACCGCTCAAATCAGCATCCAACGCAGCCAACGCGCCAAGTTGCCCAACACGCGGCGCACAGACAAAAGTATATTGCTGAAACTTCAACATCTGCTCAATCAACTCCTTTTGACCGTGAGCAAATCCCACACGCCATCCGGGCATTCCATGCGATTTGCTAAAACCATCCAAAACCAACGTCTCCGAATTATATTCCGCTGGCGAAACGAATTTTCCGTTGTAACAAAACGACTGATAAATTTCGTCGCTGATTAGAAGGATATCGTTTTTTGCCGCGATTTCCGCAATTGATTTTACTTCGTTTTGTGTTGCGACTTTACCGGTCGGGTTTGCGGGCGAATTTAGTATGATAACTTTTGTTCGCGGCGTTATTGCGGCTTCCAGACGTTCGGTGTTGTAGGCAAAATCAGGATACGTACTAACAACCACCGGCACTCCGCCCATCATACACACCAAAGCATGATACATCACAAAATACGGATCAAAAAAAATCACCTCATCACCGGAATCAACCGTCGCCATAAGAGCGAGCGTCAAAGCCCCGCTTGTTCCGCTTGCGATGAACACGGTGCGATTCGCGTGACCGTATTTCGCATCAATCCGCGACTGAATCGCCGTGCGGAGTTGGGGCAAACCTTGCGTCTGCGTGTAACCGCCATTGCAACTGTTAATCGCATCAATCATCGCAAGACGACCCGACTCCTGCACATCAAAATCAGGTTGACCTATCGAAAGATTTATAGGATCAGACAAATTAGAAGCAAGATCAAAAACCTTCCGTATACCAGAAGAATCAAACGACCCCGCACGCTTTGATATCCAACGTAATGACATCTTAGTTTCCAATTCTTATCTGTTAAGGTTTATAAAATATACTTACATTTCAATATACTTACATTTCAATTTTGTTTTACTCGTTTATATTTTCGCTTTGGCGAGTCAAATAGGCATGTTTTGAGTGTTCGGCTTGGACTAGGACAACACCGGAGGTGTTGAATATCGATAACCCCGTGCAAACGGAGTGCAGCACGGGGGGACACGGTGTAAACTCGCACGAACCCCGTAGGGGTTCAACAATACCGATTGATTCTAATATTCGTATAAATAACGTATTAAAGCGTTTAATTCACGCCCCGAAAATTGCACGTTTGAGTTGAACCCCTATGGGGTTCGTTCTTCGTTTACGTTACGTCCCCGTGCTGCGCTCCGCTTGCACGGGGTTATCAATATTCAACCTCTACGAGGTTGTCTTTGCCCAAGCCGAATACGCAAAACCAGACGATTTGATCCATCAACACGAAGCAACAAAAGAGCCATTTCAATTCCAAGCTACTTCCCACAACTCCGCCTTTTTTTGCAAGACAATTTTCGTTGCGCAATATCTTTTCGGCAACACGTTCTCAAATTATCTTTGTGATATACTTTTTACACTTGAAAATTCCCTTTTCAAGTGCAATCACCATGATTTATAGAGTCGCAAGTTACTGCGTCTCTACTTTTCCCTTTATTGATACACCGTATTAATACGCTGCATCAACGCCCTGAAAGGGCAAAATATCATAGCGTAGGGCAACGCCCTACGATAATTGATTGTAAATAACCTTCGCCCCAACGGGGCAATAATATCAGACCAAACGGAAGT
>JAISQS010000399.1 GCA_031274045.1 Planctomycetaceae bacterium
AACATCAAAATCTCCTTTTTGCTAAAGTATTGTTTATAGACAGAGCAGATATGTTGCCCTAATTGTAATAGACAAATGAAGGGCAAAAAAATTTTAAGAATTATTGAGAAAATGAGAAAAAAATCCTTCGCGTAATTATTTTTCACACGGAAGGCACGGATTTTTACCGCAAAGTTCGCAAAAGTTTTCACAAGGTATTATTTGGCGGAATCTTTTTTTCGTTCGACGACGATATCTTCGTTGTATTCTCCGTCGGTTCCGTTGTCGTCGATTCCGTTTTGTCCGAATGAATAGAGGATGTATCCGTCATCGTTTTTTTTGTACGTTAATTCTTTTGATGTGAAGATATCATTTGGGATCACACTGATATATTTTGGGGCAATGGCTTCTAATTTGTCGGGATATTGACCGTTTTCGCGTTGGTATAATTCCAAAGCAAACGATACCCGCAACAGGTTTTTCAAAGTCTCCACTCTCGTTTCCCTATTCTCATAAGCATCAATAGCCGGAAGCATAAAACGACTTGCATAATCCGCCATCAACGTTGAACGAAGCCGAATAAACGGCAAACGGAACAAAGTTTCTTGCGGCATCTTTAAAGCATCTGTAAGTCTGTTCACGTCACGCCAATTTTGTTCACAAATTTGTTTACGTTTTTGGTAATCGGTTTCTTTTTTAATTTCTTCCATGTAATTAAAACGTGACAACATCCGTTTAGACGCAATATTGTAATCAATCGGCAAAACCGACAACCAAGCCAACATGCGTAATGAAGGACTCGTCTTGAATATATCTTTCCATATATTCTCATCGTCTTGAAATACGTTGTGCAAACTGAACAGCATCTCCAACTCTGCCATCTTTTCGAATTTAATAATTTTATCGAGCGAGTAATCGGCTTTGGGGAGGTTGTCTAATTCTTTTATAAATTGATGTATCTGTTCTACGCTCGGATTGCCGTAAGTCAAAATTGACTGAATGACGCGTATTCCTTTTATCTCCAAATCGAAACCGGTTAATCTTTCGGATAATGTTGAGCCTTTGGTGATATGTCTGCCGATGCGTATAATTGCCAACGCATCATCAAAAGCACCGGCGATGTCATTTCGGCTGATTCGTTCATTTGCGCGAATCGCAAAATCGTTGCATACGATGGGAGCTGACCAAATGCCCGATAGTGAAATTTCAATCATGCTTCTTGCTTCGTATTCGTAACATATCCATTGCGGCTTTTTCGCGGCAGCGGCAAAAACTGTCAACACTTCCTCCGCCTCACGAACAAATTCCGCAATATCAGGATAATCCTCCGCTCGCCAACTTTTGGTAGTCAACGAGAAAAGAAAGTCATGTTTTTTATACTCTTTATCCTTTGTCTCATTCTTCATCGCATCTATTTTTCTTGAGATCGGTTTATATTCAGCCGGTTTCTTTGTCGGATCAATTGACATCGCATTGCAAAGCGGAATCCATTTTTCTCTGTACCAATTGCCCATCTCTGTATTGTCATTGGGCAAATCTTCCCAAACAGAATTCCGCATCAAAGAACTCTTCTCCAAAACATACGGTCCGAATTTTTCAATAACCATTCGGAGTCCGTTGTCATCATGGTTTGTTAGTTGACTGTTATGCTCAAGCAGAAACTCCCCGACATAATCCGGCATCCCATCCGGCTTCAATCGCGTGATCAATGTCGTCTCCGGCGAAATAATCAAACGCGCCGGCACAAGACAAAAATACAAGAACACCACAAGAAAAACAAATAACATTATCAAAATCTTGCGCCAACTAAACCAAGAACGCCTCCACACAACCTCAACATTATCAGATTGCTCTAATGTTACTTTCGACTCTAAAATTGTTGTCATAATTTGGTACTTCTATTTTTTTGATTAAAGGTTATTCCGTTAGCGACGTGGGCTTGCCCTTGCTATACCACACATCTTTCTTTAGAGAATACGGAATAAACAAAATAGATGAAACAAACGAAATTTTACCATCAACTCTTTTCGTTTATTTTGTATTTTTCGTATGTTTTGTATTCTCAAAAAAACTTGTGTAGTATAACGAGGTGGGTTGCCCCCGTCGCTAACGAAAATGTAATAGTGATTCACTTGTTTATATCTATCTTACGCTCAACAACTATATCTTTGAGTTGTTTTGCGTCTCCGTTGTCGTCGATTTCATTTTGTCCGAATGAGTAGAGGATGTATCCGTTATCGTTTTTTTTGTACGTTAATTCTTTTGATGTGAAAATATCATTTGGAATCACATCAATATACTTCGGGGCAATTGCTTCTAATTTGTCGGGATATTGACCGTTTTCGCGCTGGTATAATTCCAAAGCGCATGATACCTGCAACAGGTTTCTTTGTGTTTCCAATCTCGCTTCCGCAATAAAAAATGAATACAATGCAGGTATCAACATACAATTGAGATAATCTGCCAAAAACGCTGAACGTTGATGTATAAGCGGC
Organism: Planctomycetaceae bacterium; assembly: GCA_031274045.1. Taxonomy (GTDB): domain Bacteria; phylum Planctomycetota; class Planctomycetia; order Pirellulales; family Thermoguttaceae; genus WRKP01. Next base: position 2,475 of record JAISQS010000399.1, read on the forward strand.
GTGTGAGACAGAGCAAATAATGGATTTTTAACTGTTGCTACTAATTTATTAATGTCAGCTTCCATTTGACTGTGAATTTGCGCACGCTTTTTGAAATCGTGTTCTTTGCTCATTTTTTTAAGCGGCTCGAAACGTGACACTATCCGGTTTGCCGCGATATTGTAGTCAATCGGTAACTTTAGCGATAACCCAAGCATTGATGCAACTATATTCTCACTAATGGAATTGCCATACGACACATGCGGCATCCATTCATCGTCGATTTTGTTGAAGTCGAATAGAATTTCGAGTTGCATCATATTCTCGGCTTTGATAACGTTGTCGAATGATTTATTGTACTTTGGAATTTTGTTAAATTCGTTTATGAACTGACGCATCTGTTCCGCGTTTGGTTTGCCGTAAGTTAGTATCGAATGTACCACGTCAATTCCTATTGATTCAGCGGCAAAACCGACAAGTCTGGTTATCAACATACCACAATCATCATCAGTTTGATGCCGCGCGATACGAAATATACTCAACGCATCATCAAACGCACCGGCAATATCACCGCGACTAACTCGTTCGTTCGCGCGAATCGCAAAGTCTCTGCATATAGCACGCGAAGCCTGCACATCAGGAAGTAGAATACCTATGAATCCATTATCAACAGTCCGATAACAGACCCATCGCGGCTTCTTGGCGGCAGCCGCCAAAACCGTCAACGCCTCGTCATTTTCTCGAACAAATTGAGCAATATCAGGATAGTCTTCAGCTCGCCAACTTTTCGTAATCAAAGAAGAATGAAAACCTGATTTTTTGTACTCTTCCTTCTTCGTCTCATCTATTTTTGCTAAGATCGGTTTATACTCAGCCGGTTTCTTTGCCGGATCAATTGACATCGCTTTGCAAAGAGGAACCCATGTTTCTCGGTACCATTTACCATTCGCAGTGCTATCTTTGGGCAAATCTTCCCAAACAGAATCCCGCATCAAAGCAGCCCGTTCCAAAACATACGGTCCGAATTTTTCAATAACCATTCGGAGTCCGTTGTCTTCGGGATTTATTAGTTGTACGTTATGCTCTTGCATGTATGCACCAACATAATCCGGCTTTCCATTCGAATTGAGTTGAGTGACAAGCGTCGTTTCCGGCGAAAGAATCAAACGCGACGGCACAAGACAAAAATACGATAACACCGCAAGAATAACAAGCAGCGTTATCAGAATCTTGCGACGACTAAGCCAAGAACGCTTTCGCTCAACATTAACATTCTCAGTTTTCTCCAATGTTACTTTCGACTCTAAATTTGTTGACATGATTTGGTTCTCCTAATTTTTGGGTTAAGGGTTATTCCGTTAGCGACGGTGGCTTGCCCCCTCGTTATATCACACAAGTTTTTTTGAGAATACAAAACATACGAAAAATACAAAATAAACGAAAAGAGTTGATGGTAAAATTTCGTTTGTTTCGCATATTTTGTTTATTCCGTATTCTCTAAAAAAATA
>JAISQS010000448.1 GCA_031274045.1 Planctomycetaceae bacterium
TATTCGGATGTGGAGATTGGAATTCGTGTTGGTAAAATTAATGACAAATTTCATGTTGCAAAACATATTGTCACTGAAATCAAGGACGGTCAATTTTCGTTTCATCGTAATTCCGAATCAATTCAACGCGAGTTTGAGCTTGATGGTTTGTACGTGATACGGACAAATGTTCCGGCGGAGCGGCGTGCTGCGGCGGATGTGGTTCGGGATTATAAGCGGCTAGCGGATGTGAAAAAGAGTTTTCGTACGATAAAGACGGCGTTGCTGGATATTCGCCCGATTCATCATCACTTTGAAAATCGAGGCGTGCGCATTTTTTGATTTGCATGTTGTCGTATTATGTTGTGTGGCATCTCCGGCGGGCGTGGAGTAAGCATCTTTTCAGCGACGAAAATCTCAACGAAACGAGAACGAATCGCAACCCCGTCATCGCCGCCACTCCAAACGAAAATGTCAAAAACAAAAAAACACGCAAGGCAAGAGAGAACTCAAACGATCATTCCGCCGACTCCAAAACGAATCCTCAAACGCAAAGTTTCCGAACCTTGCTGAATCGCCTGTCAACAATCTGCCTCACCCAACGCCAAATCAAAAACGAAAACGTCCGCTTCAACAAAATAACCACCCTCGACAACTTCCAAAATGAACTCATCAAACAAATCAATCCCACCACCGACTCAAATTAACCTTGTAGACAGTTTCAACTGACCAAAAAAGTCACAAAAAATTTGTCAGCAAACATTTAGCAAAAACACAAGCAGGAACTTCGGATTAATGTTGCAAAAAATTGCAGGTTCGATTAAGAATCTCACTCTTGGTTTAATGATTCATTAAGTCCGAGTTCACGAAGGGCGGATTTGGCACTGGCTATTTTGGGGGTAGAGATTCCGGTTTCGGAAGTTATTTCAAACTGAACACTCAATGTAATGTTGTTGTCTTGGATGAGGTTTGTGAGAACTTTTGTATAAAAAGTCATCCATTGATTTTTTGGTATTTCACCAGACCATGTTAGCCGATGGATGAGTTCTTCACTGGCTCCGTCAAATAAATTTGTTGGCTTCTTGATTTCGTTTTTTACCGATTTCGGTTGTATTGGGGCGGCTGATGCCGATTCTTGTGACGGTAAATCTGTGTTGTTTGTTGAGAGATTGTGCAAGTAAGATTCTGCCGTTTCTTGGCGGATAATGTACATATCGGTTGAGATTTCAATATCAGAATCCGAAATCGGTTTGCCAAAATGGAACGGTTCATATTTTCCGTTCGTTCCCTTGCCAACGTAAGCCAAACGTCCATCAGTAATACCTTGTGATAATGTTTGCAAAATAGATTCCGGTTTCAGTAATCTTGGAAAAAGAGTCGAAGCAAAACAGATTTCCTTGATCTCTTTGGTTGACCACTCCGTCAATGCCGGAGGCCAATTGCGAATAAGAAAATTCAAACCAATCTTGTCTTCAATATCACCGCGATGCCTCATAAAATCAACATAATGCAACAAAAGCGAATTGGCAGAACTCGAATGAAGAAGTCCCAAATTCTCCGCTTGAATTTTATCGTCTTTGTTGAGATAAAATAGATTTTTATACGTTCTCCATATTGTTTCTTTTACATCCTTTTTGGCTTTTGTTAAACTTACTTCCAATTGACGGCGTTGTATATCATCAATCTGTAATTCCGGCGATTCTGTTTGAATGTCCTCCCATGCGAGAAGATTCCGAACATCGTCTTGCAATTTATTGTACGATTCCGCGACAACCCAGACGAGCGAATTTTTGAAACGGCGAACACCGGTTCCGTGTTCGCGAGTCCAATTTTCCGTCAACTGTTCAACGGCTTCCCAATCTTCGCGGTTTTGCTCCGGTGACAAAACGACAAATGTAATAATTGCTTCATCAGAAATATCACTGCTCTTTTGCGGAAAGAATACTCGTTTAATTCCGTTGTGCGGCAAAAAAACTTTTTCGATTTCTGTACGGACTCGTTCGGTAATCCTTTTTTGTGTAACACTAGCGCGGCGGTCGCCGAGAAGTTTATTCAGATTCGGCGCAATACTGAACCAATACTTTTTGTTATTCGCAACAAGATAGTAACACGAAGAACAAAGAGCATCCAATGCCGTTTCAATATTGCCAATATCAAGACCCGGCTCCGAAACGGCAAGACGTATTTCCGGCTCGGTAGCAACATGATTCGTTTGACCTCCATTTGATTCAAAGAAAATACTTGTTACGATTTTTTGGTGTAGTCGAGTTTTTTTGATGTTACTGTCGGCTTCATTATCAAGTCTGATGGCGTGTGAATCGTTTCGACCGATAATATCTGTTGTTACTGCTACTTCTAGTTTTGGTTCGCCGAGTTGTTCGAATAATGCTGTACGAAAAAGTGAGTTTTCAAATGGTGCCGTTCCAAGACCGATGATCGGATCTGCCTGATTGTGCTTGAAGCCTTTTTGATAAGCATCGGCAACCCAAAGAGCCAATAATCTCAACACTCCGCGTGTACGTTGAAAACGGGAAATCGCCTGCCATTTTCGTTCAAAAAGAGAAATAACTGTCGGGTGAAATGGATACGATGACTCAAATTGACGAACAGCATCATCAGCAGGAAACTCTTGTGGTATTTGTTGCCGATTTTTGTGTATCCATTCGGCGTAGTGTTGGGCGGTGATTTTTGCAACTTTTCTCAGTTCGTCGTTATTGTCCCATTCAAAGAGACGGCGGCGAATGATTTCAGATGTTTCCGATTCAACCGACATGATGACCGCTTTACCCAGCCGATCAAGAAGTTTTTTGATTCGGTTAAAGTGCTCGTGATCCGCAGGATTCATTTCAATTTCTGAAGCAGGAACAGAAACGGCAAGAACGATATTGCTGCGGCTTCGTGCAAATTCAGAAAGGTTTTGCAAGAAATTGTAAAATTGGTTGCAGGAATCTTTGTTTGGTGACCGGCTGACGAAATTCATAATTTCGTCCATTAAAATCAAGACGGGTTTGTTTGCGGGAAAAACTTGTGACAAAACATCACCGGCGGGAGCGATATTTTGTTGTTCGTGTTGTGCCAAGATGGAGAGAGCGGTTTCGCCGCCGATTTGCCACGCGATTTCGCCCCAAGGTGTTTTTCGTAACGGCGTACCATCGTTACCGCCTCGACCTGTCAAGGAATCAAATTCTGTACCAACAAAGACGGCTGCCTGACAATCAGGGATATTTTGGATATTTGCTAACGACAATAATTCTTGTACACCGTTCAATGATTTCCCTTGATTTCCTGATTTGGCAAGATGGTACAACAACGTTAATGCGTGTGTTTTTCCGCCGCCGAATTGTGTGGACATATTGAACACGGCGGACGTTTCTGTTGTTACGCCTGAAAGCCGGCGTAGAACTTCGACTGCGAGCGACTTGAGATTTCGTGTCAAAAAAGTACGCTCAAAGAATTGATGGGGATCACTATAATCTTTAGGTGCACTCCCGTTGCGAACATGATCCAAATGAATCGCAAACTCCGAAGCATCCAAAGGACGATTCTCGCGTAAATCCTCACGAGGTTTAATAACGTTATACCAAAATTTTAATGGCGGCATGGTGTAGAAGAATAGATTGGGGTGTGACCTTTAATGTTACATTGTTGGAGATGGTGTTTGCTACAATCATAGGTATCGCGAATAATAACGCAGCTAGGCAAACGCATACAAATAAAGGAACAAGGGTTAAATGTAACATCTTCACCATCTGGACAGATGATCACTTCACCAAATTTCTTCCGTGATGCGGAAAAAAGTTCCTGCATACTTGCTTCAACCATCCAAAAGTGAGTTGGCAAAACTTTACAGATAGCTCCGACTGCACTTGATCCATCAATAGAATCATCTGCTGAAATCTTTTGGAGGTGTTCAAGATATTCCTCTTTGGAGATATAGACGGCTCGAAGAACTAATCGTTTTTGATCTGCAAATACTTGAAACAAATCCATCCAAGGATCTCCAATAGAAAAACCTGCTAACAAACTAACAGATTGATGGAAAAAATCAATTGCCGTGAGTTCGGCATTAATGGAATGCAGTGCTGCTTTTTGAGTTCCAATACCATAAAGTAAACGAAAGTTGGCTTTGGTAAGGAATTGTCGCGGCATACAATAGTAGGGACCAAAATTATCGTCATGTATCAAATTGGAACTTAGCCATTGCTCGCTTGAGAAAAAACGGAGGTTTTGTGATTTGAAATATCCGCGATTGGATGGTGGAACCCATGAATCTTCATTGAACGTATGACCGAGTACCGGAACGATATGCCTACGACCATCAGCCAACTCAAATCCGAGAAGTACTGGGCTGCCGGATTCAATAAAACCATACATTTCACGCATGTACTCCGGGCATGGTATAGATTGACTTTTGGTGTTATGCGGACATGGTTCGAATTCGATTTTTCGTGAATGAAGCCCTAATCCCGTAAAAACGCGATCAATATCTGCCGGTTCTAATCCATCACGTTTTCCGGCAAGTTGTGCGAGTCTTTGATAAGAAATATCTCCTTCGGGCAAAATACATGCAAGAGCAGCACGTAAAGCAACGTGTGCGCAAACGAATGTTTTAATATTTTGTTGTGCATAAAGTGAACCCTCTATAACAAAACCATCGCCAAGTGTATTGGATACGCGATATTTTCTACGGCAATGCAGAAAATTATTCTGTTCTGACAAACGCGGAGGAGCTATGACGGATTCAAAAATATGGTTACATAAAGGTTGTCCATGGGAATCTCGATCTATTTTTAGAACAGCGTAACCGAGAAAACTATCCGTGTTAATATCATCTTCTGAATCTTTGCCAAAGAATGAAAACTTATAAACTTCGGAACTTGCATATTCAATACATTTTTGAGTAAGAACCTTGTTCTCCTCCTCAAGAATTTCGCTTTCCTCACATGGAATCTGATCGACAAGCATTCCTTTGAAATGCAACTTGCGGGCGAGCGAAAAAATCCGTATCAGTGAGGGAATATACTTCTGATTAATCCTTCTTTGATCAAGGAAATTCCGTAAAAACAGAAAATTTGAATGCCCTTTTTCCGGTGAAGTCTGAACGAATCGAACCCGTTGACCTTTGATATTAGAAATTTCCGTCGCAACGGTACTCATTCGTAAACTCCATAAGACATTTTTTGCATGCGTTCGTCTTCCTCTCGACGTTGCTGGATAGTATCGGCGATTTCTTCAGAGATTTGAAAACTAAATTCAACAGTAGAAGTAGAACCAACACTCTGAAGCGTTTGTGTGGCACGTTTCGCTTCTAGGTCTTTGAAAGCCCGATTGATGTCGGCGATATAATCATCCATCTTTGTGTACGTTGAATACATTTTAATACGTATTGTTAAAATATGCGTCTTACACATGGTACTTCCTTGATGACGAATAAACTTCCTTGATCGGTGAGTCATTGAGTCATTCTCGACTTCCCGTTAAATTGTAAAGGGAATTTTTAAAAAGACAATCCCCCCGAAATGACGTATGAGATTTCAAATTGAACGTAATTTCATATTTCAGAGTTGTGATTGCAGATTTGACGTAATTTCTGATTTCAGATTTGTGAAGATTTTGAATTTGTGAAGATTTTATAATCGTCAACAAATCTACAATCAAAAATCTAAAATCTAAAATTACTAAGTTTCTTTTGCTGTTTTGATTGATGAAACGATAATTGCGGTTAGTTCGTTTGCTTCTTTGTAAAGTGGTTCGATCAATTCTTTTTTGATCATATTTGATTCCATTATGAGTTCCAGCCCATAACAACTTTCGTAATATATCAGCAAAATATCCGTCTTTAACTCAACCTTATTTTTACCTGATTTTTCCTAAACAAAACAACATTAGTAGCCATTGACAATAAAAAATTTCAACCTTATTACCTTATTAGGTTGCACAGTTAAAATAAGGTAATAAGGTCATGTCTGTGGGTGATTCACCGGCTACTAAGGTTGTTTTTGTAAGAAAATCAGGTCGTAAATAAGGTTTGTTTTTTCTACAGCATTGAAGTATTTCACTGATATATTACGCGGAATGTAATAACGCGAAAACATAGAACGAATCGAAAAATAGTAAGGCAATAAGGTTTATTATTTGGGGTAATACAATAGTTATTAAGGTTGTTGTGTTAGATTCATTTGTGGTCGTGAGAGTGATCATGATTATGATCGTGATGATCATGATCATGTTCGTGGTCGTGATCGTGTGGTTGATTATTGTTTGCGGGATTTCGGGTGTTTTGGGGCATCGGTATTGGTTCGCCTTTGATTAGGGCGGAGAAAATGGCTCGTTGTTGTTGACTATTGCTGTTTGTTTGGGGAATGATTGGCAAGTTGATCGGTGCGCCCGCGAATGTTACTCCGACAAATGTGTTGCCCGCAATCGTTTCCAATTTGTCCGCTTCATAGCTCAATTCATCCGGCTTCGTCCACTCAACCGCCAAATCCGGTGCCGTCAATATCAAAAGCACCGTACTCTCCGGCTGTCTCATTTTACTCAACGTCAACTCCCGATCCGACAACGGCGTACCTGTTGAGTTGAATCTTTGTATTTGTGTTTTTCCTTTTGCGTTTGTGTTTGCGGCGGGGTTTTCTTGATCTGTTTTTTTGTTTTTGATTTGTGCGAATATTTGCGGGATTTTTTCAACCAAAGGGAGATTCGTCGGGCTGTCCCAGCTCTCTTTCAAATTGAATTGATCGTAAAGTTCTTGTTGTCCGATTAACGGCAGAATCGCAACCCGCCAACTCAACAAGGGCTTTCCGCTATTATCGCAAAATGATTGCGGAAATTTTTTGTTGAGACGTTCGTATTCCCGTGTCGCGTTCGCCAATATTTGGAGCTGCTCAAATTTTACCCTCATCAGTTTTGTCTGCTCAATTTGCTTGTTCATTGAATCAATTCCGCCGCGTAATACTTCATCGAATCCGTTGAATTTATTTATGCTGAATTTGAATCCGTTCTCGTCGGATTTTTCTATGTTTATTGATTTGACGACGTTGATCATAGTTTCTTTTGCGAGAGGTAAATTTGTCGCGGTATCGTTTGGTATTGATGCGAAGTTTGTTTGCGCGGTGACATGCAATCCGAGAAATAATTCGTACAATTTCGCCGCGCCTTCTTTGTCTACCGCGTCGTAGCGGGCGGCAAATATCGGTTTACCCACTTCCGCAATCGGATTGATCGCGAAATTGAACGAGCGGAAATTCAGTATGAATTGCCCGCCCGCGTCGTCGCCTAGATTTTGCAATATCACACCGATTAACGGGATTTCGTTTATTTGGGAAATGTCAGTTGACACACCTTCCCATGACGCTGATACCACAAATAAATTCGAATCGACATCAAGCCGCTTAAGTCTATCAATCGCCGCGCTGCGCTGCGGCGTGTTGCCAAAAATATCGCCCAAGTCGTCACTCTTAACAATGAAGAAAACCAACGTCCGATCATTGGGCAAAAATATTCCCGCCTTAACCTGATCAGTCGGAAGCTCGGCTGCCAAATCATAATATTCAAATTCACCAACCCGACGCTTCATAGAATCGAGCGACTTATTCGACTCGGCATTCCAGACCGTTTTCAACATTTCAGAAGCAACAGGTTCGCTCAAATTGAAAACAACAACCCGCCTCAAAGCCAACGATTGACGCGGAACTTTTGTCCCATCCGCCAACGTCTCGTCGTATGTAAAAACACCTCGCGGCGACGACGCAAGCGTAAAACGTTCCACCTTACTATAGTCGAATGCAAATTGCATTTTGAGAATCGGGACAAGAACATTGAGTAAAACTTCTTCGCTGCCTTTACCAATCGATGTCTCAAAAAACTTTTTCGGCTGCCCCGTCAAAACGTAATAAGTATCAGGCAACAACCAACGCGTATCAAAATTATTCTGATTAGCACCAACCAACTCCAACATCTCTTGCGTCGGCAACGCAACCGGAGGTTTTTGCGGAGCAGGCAACGCAGCCTCAGCACCCGCGCGGGATTCGGTTTTGCTTTCATTAAAACCGCCGTCAGTACCGGGCAAAACCTTAACCTCAGGTTTAGAACAACCGGAAATCGACAAAACAAATACAAACAACAAGACAAAAATTCTCTTTCGCATTTTTTTAATTTTTTTCAAATATTGGTTTGGAAAGTTTGGGTTACCGTGTGCGGCAAATTATTTTTTATACACAAGAAACCACATAATAAATTTCGGATCGCCAAGTCAGCAACAAACCAACAAGGCTACTCCATACAACAACAAGGGCAAGTCCACACATCGTAAGACACACAAGTTTTTTTGCGTTGGTGAATCGTAAGGTGGGCAGTCGGTTGCCAACCTTACGATCACAAACGCATAAAACGCATTGATTGACGTATTCTTTCCGTTAGTACGGTGAGTACACCGCACCAACGGCTACATTGGACTACCCCGTTGGGGTAGGGCGTTATAAATAATGAAAATTAAAAAATACCCTGAAAGGGTAACCCAATGTAGCCGTTGGTGAGCGGTACTCCGCTTACCAATGGAAAGAATACGTGTTGACAAAACGTAAACCGCATTTTCGTTACCGAATGTTGTGACGGTTGGAATATCAACACGTTCCACTCCCCAATTTCGTCGGTAGCAAGCCCCCGCCGCTAACGTCACGCGAATGCGTTTATGACTTATGAGTCATAACGGGGGATCGCCTTATGAAATTGTTTGGTTATTTTACCGGCAAGACATTTGGGAGCAGGAGGTATACTTTTGGTGATGTGATTTCGCTAATGGCTTCTGAGTTGAGTGGATTTTTTGTTGTGTTTCCGTCGAGAAAAGATTCTACAAAAGTATTTTTTTGTTTGTATTTGATTACTTTCACATCGAGTTCGCTTGTGCCGGACAAATCCATTGCTCTGTTGATCGCGTCATCAATGTAACCGATTTTGTCAATTAAGCCGTTGTCTAATGCTTCTTTTGCGTTGTAGACTTGACCTGTTGCCAATTTATCCAGTTTTTCGGGGTCGTCTTCAAAATCCTTCCGACCTTCTCTTATAACTTCTTTGAATTTGTTGAAGCTGTCGTCAACTAACTTTTGCCAAATCTGTTTTTCTTCGTCGTTCAATTGTTTTGTGATGCTCCCCATTGCTTTCAAGTTTCCGCTTGTGATTGGTGTGGATTCGACACCGATTTTTTTGCATAGTGCGGCAACATTGAACAGCGGAACGATAACGCCGATTGAACCTGTTGTTGTGGTCGGTTCGGCGTAAATTTCGTCGCCGATCATTGAGACGTAGTATCCGCCGCTTGCCGCCAACGATCCCATACTAACAACAATAGGAATCTTTCGGTCTTCCTTCATTTGCTGCATCAGATGCAAATAGTAGTCGCTCCCGCTCATTGTTCCGCCGGGCGAATCGACTCGCAAAACGACTGCTTTGACGTTCGGGTCTTTTGATATTTGCCTGATCTGCTTTACGATGTAGCCGTCTTCTTCGGTGGAGATAACGCCGGAGATGGATAGTATCGCGATTTTATCCGTCGATTTTATATTGCCTGTAACTAATTTTTCCGTGAGCGGAGTTTCGCGTTGTGCAAGTTGTTCAAGAGACGCGGACATCGCCCCCCCAATAAAAGCAAGCCCCACAAAAAGCAAGAATCCACTCACAAAAAAAATCGCCACTCCCACAATAAATTGCAGAAAAAAAGTGCCGCAACCCCATGTTCTTTGTGGGGGCGGGACTTGAATGTAGATGGGTGGGAGTTGTTGGTTTGGTTGTTGTCCGCTGAATTGTTGACCGGCGGGTTGTGAACCTTGAACGCCGTAAATATTTTGATTACTCATAATGTTTTTTTCTGTTTTTAATGTTAATTGTTATTGGTTAGTATTTGATGTTGCATGGTTAATTTTAAGCGGTACGAAATTTATATTGGCAACTTTTACTTTCGCGCTTTTGTGCCAAAGAAATTCATTGTACGTTGCGTATATTGCGGACAAATTAAATTCGCGTCCGCCCGCACAACATCGACAATTCATCAAAATCACTGCGGTTTCAATCCACTCATCTCGTGAGAGACGCGACCCTAATACGGAGCGGTTTGTGGATCAAGCGTCGCGTTTCAATCAACGCGTCTCGTGTGGGTCGCGACTCATTCTTTGGTTGTGCGATTCGTTTCCAATTTGGAACACACCGCAACATCACCAGCTCGTCTGCCGCCGCACAACTTAATGATTTTGACAAAACAGGCAGCATTGTACATGAATATAATCAAACCTGTAAGGCGGTAGGTCTCAACATACCGCAAAATTATTTTTGACTCTTTTACATTTTCATGTTACTTGTTACGTAGCAAAAAATCAGACCAAAAATCAGACGATATAAAAGCAAGTCTGATTATTACAAAATCCGAAATAATCTGTAAAAATCTGTTAAATCTGCACAATCTCTGTTGACAAAATCCCCGACGAGTCGGGTTGTTTTGTATAAAATTTCTCGTACAATACCGCCCCTTCGAGTCGTATAATTTTTTTGCAAAAAACTAAATAACCGCCACAAATTCAAACTTAATTTATCAAAATGGTCTCACTTCAAGACAGTCTTATTTCGGGTTCAGCGCGTAAGTTGCCGGTGCGAATGCGTTCTGATCTTACGTCGCGGCGGCAACAATATCTTGGGCGGACGTATTGGATTTTGAAGGAGCCGATTGGGTCTCGTTATTTTCGTTTTCAAGATGAAGAGTACGCGCTCTTGCGTATGTTTGATGGCAATCATAGTCTTGACGATATTAAGCGTGAATTTGAGAATATGTTTCCTCCCCAAAAAATATCTCTTGACGAAATCCAGAATCTTTTCGGACAACTACACCAAAACGGTCTCATCGTCGCAACAACTCCAAATCAAGGTCAAGAATTATTGAAACGAAAAAAGAAACGAAAACGTCAAGAACTATTCCAGAAATTTACAAACGTACTCGCCATCAAATTCAAAGGCTTCGATCCCGATACGATCTTGTCAATTCTTTATCGATGTGTTAGTCCTCTTTTTAATCCTGTATTTATTTTGTTGACGTTGTTACTTTGTGCTTGTGCGCTTTTGTTGGTGTTGATCAATTTTGACACGTTTAGGTCGAAGTTACCGGAGTTTAACAATTTTTTTAGTCCTTTGAATTTGCTTATTTTGAGTGCGACGTTGGGGGCAACGAAAGTTCTCCATGAGTTTGGTCATGGGTTGATGGCGAAACATTTTCGGGGTGAGTGTCATGAGATGGGAGTGATGTTTCTTGTGTTGACACCGTGTCTTTATGTCAATGTTTCCGATTCGTGGTTGTTGCCGAACAAGTGGCATCGTATCGGGATTGCGGCTGCGGGGATGTATGTTGAGTGTGTTCTTGCGGCGGTGTGTACGTTTATTTGGTGGTATTCGACTCCGGGACTTTTGAATTATCTTTGCTTGAATATTATGTTCGTTTCGTCGGTCAGTACAATAATTTTTAATATCAATCCGCTATTGCGTTATGATGGTTATTATATTTTGGCGGATTGGCTGGAGATTCCAAATTTACGCCAAAAAGCAACAAAAATTTTATCGCGAAAATGTATGCAATGGTTTCTCGGAATGGAACAACCGGAAGACCCGTTTTTGCCAAAAAATAATCAGATGCTTTTCGCAATTTATTCGGTTGCGGCGTTTTGTTATCGATGGGTTGTGCTTGCGTCGATTTTATTTTTTATGTACAAAGTATTCGAGCCGTATGGTTTGAAAATTATTGGTCAAACGATTGCGGTCGCGTCGTTGTTCAGTCTTTTTGTAATGCCGCTTTACAAAGTTATCAAATTTTTTCGTGTACCCGGGAGGATATATAAGGTGAAAAAGTTCAGATTTTATTTTTCGTTATCGATTGTTTTTGGGATATTGCTTTTTTTGTTTTTTTTACCGCTTCCGTATACTGTGATTTCGCCGGTAATAATTGAGCTTCGCAGCACGGAATCGCAATATATTTACGTTCCCAATGTACCGGGCGGTTGCAGGTTGATTCAGGTCAATGTCAGAGCCGGAGAATTTGTGCGCAAAGGTGACACGCTCGGAGTGCTTGAAAATTACGGGTTGCAAAGTGAGCTGATTGAGTTGGTGGGGAAGTACAACGAGCTTGAGAAGGAGATGTTCTTCTTGGAAAAGTTAAAATTGCATAGCGGCGAGGCGGCGTTGAAGATTGCGCAGTTGCAAGAAACGATGGCAGCAACTAAGGAAGTTTTGAACGAGAAACGCCGCGTTTTTGACAATCTGCAACTACGGTCAAATGTTGACGGAATTGTGGTTTCGCCAACTTGGAAACCGCGTCAAATGCCGGAGGAGGATCAGTTACCGGTGTGGTTTGGTTCGCCGCTCGAACCGATGAATATTGGGGCAACACTCGAATCGGGAACGGTTTTTTGTTCGGTTGGTGATCCGCGTTATCTTGAGGCGGTCGTGGTTGTCGATCAATCGAAAACAGGATTTTTGCAAATAGGACAACGTGTCGATGTGTTATTGAGTGAGTTACCGGATCGGATATTTACCGGCAACATAAACGAATTTGAAGAACAAGCCGTAACCGCAATCGACCTGCAACTGTCAACAAGTGCCGGCGGCGAAGTACCAACTTTACGCCAAAGAGACGGCAGCGAGAAACCAACAAGCGCATCGTACCGCGTCCGAATGCTTCTCGATAATCCCGATAATCTAATAAAACCCGGCATGACCGGCACCGCAAAAATCCACGTCGCCCCGCAAACTTTGGGCATGAGATCCTGGCGATTCTTCAACGAAACATTCAACTTCAAACTATAATGCAGCAGGAAAAAACTAGTAGCAAAGTTCTCCATTTTTCTCGCATGATTTAGGGTATTTTCCACAGGAATGGGAGGGAAAGGAAGGGAAGAATATTTTTAATATATACTTTTTATACTTGAAAATTCCCATTCGCCATCACCATCACCATAATTTTGTTACCGATATTGATCCCCGACTAACTCACGCTTTACCAATTCGCGATGTACGCCCAACTTTACTTACCTTAATAACTATTCAATAAACGGAGTTGGCACCTTATACGTTGCGGCGAATTTTTTTACGCCCCAACGGGGCAACAAGCCCATAGCACAGGGCAACGCCCTGTGAAAAATCGCCCTCAATAACTCTCGCCCTGAAAGGGCAAAAGCCAAAGGCTCTTTTATCGTTTCTTGTTGACGTGTTAAAATAAAGCATAAATGCGAGTTACAATAAATTATCACCCTGCATTGCATAAAAAACCAATCAACATTACTCAAACCAATTCGCAAC
>JAISQS010000452.1 GCA_031274045.1 Planctomycetaceae bacterium
CCAATATATAAGTCACCGAACAATTGCTCAAATTGATCCGCGTATTTAATGTCGTAATAATATTTGAGCGTCGTGAAAAATAAGCTCTTGCCGAATTTACGCGGGCGGATAAAAAATTGATTTTTGTTGCTTTCATTTTCTAATAATTCAATAAACCGAGTCTTGTCAGTATAAACGTAATTTTCTGTACGAATACTCCTGAAATCTGAATTGCCATAAGGCAATCGATAATATTTTCTCTCTGCCATTGTAATTTTTTTGTTAGAGGGTGGCATTAACTTTTTGTTACGGAAAAATAACTCAACAGATCGGACAAGAATTTTGTCACGTTTGAGAATGAATACAAGCCCACCCCGCAATTTGTACTTTGTTGGTTCTGTCAATAGTTATTTGACAAAGAATTTCGGCGAGTCGGTGACTAATTTTTTTGTCGAAAATTTTTTGATAGTATTAGCGCAACAAAAAATCAGGCAGTACCAATTACAATAAATCATCAACAAACTAACGTCCAAATCGGTTGCGGTATATGATTATCGGCTGCACAACTGTCGGCGGTGAAATCGGGATCGGTCGGTATACTTGCGGATAAACTACAACCGGTATCGGAGCAACAGGGAGCGGATAGATCGGCACAGGATTTTGATTTATCGGAATTGGTGACAAAATAGAAAACGCCGGATTGATGACATTTGGGTTAGCGTTATTCGGTAACGAATTCGGCAAAACCGCACCGTTTTGGTTTGAGTTAGCCGGTTGATCATTTGCCAAAACAGGATTATTGACGGAAGCGGGAGTTGATGAGCTGATCGGATAAAGATAATAAACTCCAACTTGACCGGTTCGGTAGTCATAAACCAAAACAGGCGGCGTTACAATAATCGGCTGCGAATTTAATCTCACGGGAGACGGATTCGGAATTGTATCTGAAGTCGGAGTCGGAATCGGAATCGGAGTCTGAGTCGGGGTTACGTTTTTTGGAGTGATTGGTTGGGGCGGTTCGATTTTTTTAGGTTCGGGCAAAGGTTGAGTTTGTTCGGGTGAAATTTTTGTGTTGTCGATTTCGTTTTGTTTTGGAGTCGGAGTCGGTGTTGGTGTCGGCGTTGGAGTAGGTGTCGGAATTTGAGTCGGAGTTGGTTTGACGGCAACTAGCGGCGGATCGGGTACAACATCAGGAACCACCGGCAATAAATCAATCGACGGTGAAAGATTGGGCAAAATATTTTCTGCCGGTTGGGTTGCAGTCGGTTCTTGCAAAGGAATTTTTGGGAGGATGTCGTCGGTTGTTTTTGCGGCTTCGTTGTCTGTATTTTCATGCAAAGATTGCTTTGGTATATTTCGACCGATGGAGTGCAATGCCATTGCCCTTTTACGTTGTGTTTGTTTTGACGCATCTGTTTCGGGGTTTGTTGTTGGTTCGGATTCTTTGTCATCTGAATCCGAATCAACCGCAGCCGTTCCGTCAGCCGCAGGCTTCGATCTGCCAATACCCGAAACCAAAAAAATCCCGCTGGTCACCACAATAAATGAAACCAGACCAACAATAATATTACGAATCATTTTTTCAGACATGATTTTTTCAAACATGATTTTTTAAATTGCTTGCATTTGAGATTTCGCTCTCGTTTGCGGTTTTTACTGTTGATGTTTTTGTGCTGACAAAACTCATAATGCGCGATTTATGTTGACACCTGCCGCCTATATATCGGCTTCGGTATATACCAATTTTTCAAATTATTGATGTATTGTTACCGATTATCAAACTCAATATTGCCGAGAGCGTGACGCACGCGAAGATATATATGCTATAATTCCGCACCTGTCAAATTAAAAAAGGGTACCTCGATGATATTACAAATATTCCCGTCGATACAACCGAACCAAACCGTCCACAATTAAAATCCAATCCAACTCACAGACCTTAATCTGTATATTGGTACAAACCAATTTTTTTGCCATGAATGTTCCAAACATATTGACCGTGCTTCGTGTATTTTTTGCGATAGCGACATTTTATTTTATAGCGTATCGCAATTTTGATTTTGCGTTATTGTTTTTTTTGTTGGCATCGCTGACGGATTTTTTTGACGGTTGGTGGGCGCGCCGTTTCCATCAGATCACAGTTTTTGGGCGGATAATGGATCCATTTGCGGACAAATTTCTGATTTGCGGTGTGTTGATTTTTTTGGTTACGATACCTGATTTGACGGGAACATCGGACAAAGTGCGTGGTTGGTCGTGGTTTATGTTGCAGCCTTGGATGGTTGTTGTTATAGTTGGGCGTGAGTTGTTGGTTACTTCGTTGCGAGCTGTAATCGAATCGTCCGGCGGCGATTTTTCCGCAAAATGGATTGGCAAAGTAAAAATGTGGTTTCAATGTGTTGCTTTAAGTTGCTGTTTTCTCTTCCTCGCGGGCGGTGCGGAATTAGCCCACAATTACGGCGACTCAATCGCAGCCGTAAGCGATTTTCACAACATAAAAAACACCTACCAATCATCCATCATCGCCGACTCCCTCGACAAATCTCTCTCAAATACACCACTCGAAAACAACGCGAAATACTGGCGAAACGCGATCTTTTTCATCATGAACATCTCGCTTTGGATAACCGTAATTGTAACGATCTACTCCGGCATCACGTATTGCTACAACGCAACAAAAATTATACGACGAAGCAAATAAGATTTCGGATTCAAGATTTTAGTTTCAGATTTCAGATTGAGTATCAAGTGTGAACGAAATAGGTCTGTTTGCGTTTTTTAAGTGATTGATCTTGACTCATGAATTGTTGGTGTTAGGCGGGAAGGTATTGGGTTTGTTGCCTAAAGTCTTTCCGCCTTCGTGCTAAAATATACTTTTTACACTTGAAAATTCCCTTTCGCAATCATAACAAATATGATTTTGTTACCTATTTGAGCTACGGATATTGAGTCACAAACGACTCGCAACTGGTACAAATTTCCCCACC
>JAISQS010000543.1 GCA_031274045.1 Planctomycetaceae bacterium
GCGGGACGCCCGCGTTCCAGTCCTTCGCCGCTTCGCGGCTATTGTCAGCTACGCCGACGGGTGACGGTTTGGAATATCAACACGTCTTCCACCCCTTTGGGGACGAGGGCAAGCCTCGCCCCTACAACGTCTGCGTTTTTTGGTTTGGGGCGATAGAAATTCCAATGCGTGTTGGCGATCCAGTTGTCGGCTTGCGCCGACGTTATTCACCAAGAAAGCCCGGCGGTCGGTTACCCACCTTACATTTGCCAACCCGTCTTGATGTGCCGTTCAAACTTTTCTGGTGCTATTACACACAGAGGCGGGCGGGACGCCCGCGTTCCAGTCCTTCGCCGCTTCGCGGCTATTGTCAGCTACGCCGACGGGTGACGGTTTGGAATATCAACACGTCTTCCACCCCTTTGGGGACGAGGGCAAGCCTCGTCCCTACAACGTCAGCGTTTTTTGGTTTGGGGCGATAGAAATTCCGGTGCATGTTGGCGATCCAGTTGTCGGCTTGCGCCGACGCAACCGCCTGGCAGTCGGTTGCCCACCTTACATTTGCCAAACCGTTTTGGCGTTCAGTTCAAACTTGTTCGGTTCTATTACGCACAGAGGCGGGCGGGACGCCCGCGTTCCAGTCCTTTTCCGCTACGCGGAATTTTTTCTTCTGCCGCGCCGCGGCGCGGGAATTTTTTCAACATGTGTTGTGTGTCTTGTTTCTTGGGTTCTTTGGATTTTTTTCGGTTCTATTTTGGGTGTTGGTTGTTTTATGTGGAATTGAACGTATTATTCCGCGCGCTTTATGGTATATTTTTGCGGCTTGTCATTTGGCTTGTCCGAATTTATCACAAATTTTCTCCACCTCACTCATCAATAACTTTGCCTCACTCGTCAATAACTTTGCCCCACTCGTCCGTAACTTTGCCTCACTCGTCAATAACTTTACCTTCCAACTGCGTAACTTTACCTTTCATCCTAACAACTTTACCTTCCATCCTAATAACTTTAACCTTAACTTTTCCAAATCCCTATTATGCTCAAACAACTACTCAAACAAGTCATTCTCAACTCACCCGCAATGAATATCATCATGATCGCCGTTCTTGTCTTCGGAACAATTAGCGGATCATTGTTGCGGCGTGAGACGTTTCCTGAATTTGATATTCCGATGATCGTCATTAGCGTCGCTTATCCGGGTGCAACTCCCGAAGAAGTTGAAAACGGTATCTGCCAAAAAATCGAAGAAGCCATCCAGTCCATCAACGGAATCCGCAAAATTACCGCAACCGCAAACGAAGGCTCCGCCGCAATAATGTGCGAACTCAACAGCAACGAAAAGAACACCGACCGCGTTTTGGATAACGTCAAAAACGCTGTTGACCGCGTCCGAAACCAATTCCCAGACCTCACCGAACCTCCGGTTGTCCAAATTGCCGAAATGCAAGAAACCGTAATCTCCATCGGACTAATCGGTCCACTCGATAACTCCACCGAATCAAACCTAAACCTCCGCCAACTCGCCGAAACCCTCCGCGAAGAACTAAAAGCAAAACACGGAATACAATTGATCAACCTCGTCGGAACAAAAAGCTACCAAATCGATATTGAAATCCCCGAACACGTCCTCCGCTCATACCACCTCACCCTCGACCAAGCCGCCGCAATCATACGCGCCGAAAACCTACAAACTCCGGGAGGAGTTATCCGCGCACCCTCACAAGAAATAAACGTCCGAACCGATAACAGAAGATACGACGGACAAGGTATCGGGAAATTGCCGTTCATCACCGCACGCAAAGGTGTCGTCATAAAATTGGAAGATGTCGCAAATATCCGCGACGAATTTATTGATTCGCCATCGCTTGCCACCGTCTATTTGCCGCCGCAAAACAAAATCCCAAACGACACCGAAAACATAAACGGAAGACCCGTCATCGGTCTCGACATCCTCCGAAACACAAACCAAGACCTCCTCGCAATGACCGATAAAATTCACAAATTCATCGCCGAAAAAAATAAACCGGGCGAACTCCCGCAAGGTTATTCTTTGATACATTGGGGAGACCGATCAGTCGAAGTCAGAGGTCGTCTTGAACTCCTCACAAACAACGGATTGCAAGGACTACTAATTGTATTTATTCTGCTCGCGTTATTTTTGGAAATCAAATTGGCGTTCTGGGTCGCGCTCGGGATTCCGTTTTCAATTTGCGCGACCGGATTGTGGCTCTACGCTTCCGGCATGACTCTCAATATGATTTCAACATTCGGAGTCATCATGGGGTTGGGGATAGTTGTCGATGATTCCATCGTTGTCGGCGAAAATATCTACGCCCACCGAAATCGCGGCAAAGATTTTTTGACCGCCGCAATTGACGGAATTGTCGAAGTTTTTCCGTCCGTCTTTGCCTCCGTCTTGACCACAATTATCGCGTTCGTTCCGCTGCTTTATGTTGCCGGTATTATGGGGAAAATTGTTTACTTGATTCCGGTCGTTATGATCACAATGCTCACCGCATCCATTTGCGAATGCGCATTAATTCTCCCTTGCCATCTTGCCCACCGCGACAACCTCTTTATCAAAATGCTCGGCGGTTACCTGTACATCTTTTCTTGGCTGCTCTTTCCGTTGACCTTTATAAGTAGGCACACACAAAACGGAATGGATTACTTCGTCAAAAATATTTATAGCAACTCGATCACTGTCGTTTTGCGAAATCGCGGTACTTTCCTTGTTGGTTGTGCTTGTTCTTTGTTGATAACTCTTACACTCATTTTTAGCGGCACGACACCGTTTGTTGTCTTTCCCAAAATGGACGGCAACATGATTCAATGTTCCATCTCCTTTCCAAACGGCACACCGGAAGAAGTGACAGACCAATGGACAAAACACGTCGAACGTTCCTTTTGGAAAGTAGCCAAAGAATACGAGTCACAAGGACACAATATTGCCGTGAAGTCATTCCGAACCGTCGGCATGTCCCTCCAACAACGCGGCGCGAATATGTCCGGCGATTCCGGCGGCGGCAACGCATATCAAGGCAACGTAATAATTGATCTTGTTGACGGAGAGAGTCGCGGAGTGAGCAGTGTTGAGATTACGAATCGTTGGCGTGATGTTTCCGGTGTTATTCCGGGTGCGGAGAAGGTCGCGTTCGATTCGCAGATGTTCGGTCCGCAAGGCGGCGCGATTTCGTTCCGGCTTGTGATGCGTTCGGAAGATGCGGCAAAACTCGAAGCCGCAGTCGAAGAGAGCAAAGCATACTTGGCAACAATTGAGGGGACGCGTGACATTACCGACGGAGATATGCCGGGTAAATTTGAATTCAGAATGAAGATCAAAGATAAAGCACAAGCATTGGGACTTCATCCTGACGACTTGGCGAAAGTGATTCGCGCGACCTACTACGGATCCGAAGTCCAACGCCTCCAACGCGGACGGCACGAAGTCAAAGTTATGGTCTGCTATCCGCGTGAGGATCGGCGTTCGCTCGGAAATTTCAACGAAATCAGAGTCCGCACGGCAAGCGGCGAATATCCTATAACGGAGTTGGCGGATATTGAGGTAGTTCGCGGCTACACTTCGATTGTGCGCCGCAATCAACAGCGATGTATTGAGGTCACGGCGGATGTTGACGAGAGCCGCGCAAACGCACAAGAAATCATCGGGGCATTGAGACGGGACTTTTTGCCAAAATTACAAGAGCGTTATCCGGGCATCTCAATCATCTGGGAAGGACGCGAAGATGATCTTGCCCAAGCTCGCGAAAGTATGATAATCGGATTTAGTGTTGCGATGTGTGTGATGTTTACGGTGATGACATTGCAGTTCCGCTCTTATATTCAACCGCTGATTATAATGACGATCATTCCGTTTGGGTTGGTGGGTGCGGTGATTGCTCATACGCTTTACGGGTCGCCGATGACGTTGTTTAGCTTGTTCGGGTTGGTTGCTTTGAGCGGAATAATCGTCAACGACTCAATCGTACTGATCGACTTTATCAATAGACGTATCGGCAATGGCGAAGACTTGAAGGAGACGTTGGTGTCGGTCGGTCAAAGCCGCTTCCGCCCAATCTTTTTGACATCCGTAACCACCATCGGCGGTCTGCTCCCAATCGCAATGGAAACATCATTACAAGCAACCATGATTATTCCAATGGCGTTGAGTATAGTTGGCGGAGTTGCGTTAGCGTTGGTTTTGGTGTTGTATTTTGTGCCGGTGCTTTATTCGATTTACGCAGACATATTTGAAATAGAAAAAAATATAAACAAAACCGAATAAAAACAACAAACACAAATGACAACAAATCCAATAGAAAAAGAATTGATCTCGCCGCCGCGAGACGTTTCGATTTTGGTACAAATTCATTTGTTACTCAATAACCGTTTTGCGATCGGTGTTGGCTGGTTCTTTGCCTGCTTCGGAATGATTTTTTGTATTATGTTTTTGCCGGCTGCAATTCCGAATTTGATATATTGGAATTTTCAACCAGCCGGAAAAGGCGAAATTATTGACGTACAGAAAATGAACTTTGAGATCAATGAACAAAGAGTTTTCAAATTCTCCTTCAAACAACCAGACAGCAACACCGGACAAAGCTACACAACAGGTAAAAAATTCAAGAACGGCGATTCCGTCAAACTGGAACGAAGCGGTTCGGTCGTTCGCATAGTCGGAACAAGGCTAAGTCCGGTAGGACGCTGGGGACTTTTTTTTATTCTGTTTCCGATTTTCGGATTGGTATTAGCTTTGGACGGAGTTTGGGATGGATTACGAGCAATTCAATTATTGCGAAGCGGCATAATTGACAACGGACGACTCGCCGCAATGACAAAAACCGGAAACTACAACGACGACAAACCGGAAATGAATTTACAATACCAATTCACAACAGCCAACGGAGAAACAGAAGACATTTTCATAAAAACAGACGACACAAAATCACTAACCATTGATTCATTGAGACCGCTTCTTTACGATCCGTTCAATCCAAAAATATCCGTATTTTTGGATGTACTTCCGGCTGGTGTCCGCTTTGATGAGATGAAAAATACGTTTACAGTAAATCC
>JAISQS010000728.1 GCA_031274045.1 Planctomycetaceae bacterium
GCACCGGAAGACGAAACAATAAGAGAAGTATTTGTCAAACACAGCATTCCGGGAAGACGAAGCGGCGCAATACTAATCGTAAACAATGAAGGAAAATTAACCGGAATATTCACCGACAGCGATCTGGCAAGATTATTCGAACAACACAACGAACATAAACTCGACTCAAAAATCAGCAACTCAATGACCCCAAAACCAACATCAATAAAATCAGGAACAAAAATGTTCGACGCAATCGCACTCATGGCAAAAAAACGAATCAGCGAATTGCCCGTAATAAACAACGAAGGAAAACCAATCGGTCTGATCGACATAACGGATATTGTGGGAATAATACCGGAATCAATCGACATCTGGAAAAAAAATCACGACCAAAATAACCCTCAACAACTAAAACTTAAAGCCGCATAAAAACATAATAATTCACATGAAGATAAGGGAAGGGAAGGGAAGAATGGATTTGTTTCATTACACACAAACGAGAATAGTATCAACCACAGAGGACACAGAGAGTACAGAGAAGAGGGATGTTTTCGTTAAAAATAATTGTTAAGAATAATTCGTTAAAAATAATTCGTTAAAAATAATATATTCTCCGTGTCCTCTGTGTTCTCAGTGGTTAATATTATATAGGGATAAAAATTGTCGCGTTCTTTAATTACTACAATTAGTTTTCCGGTTTTGCTTTTGTTGTACTTTTTGTATGGCTGGGTTGTTGTACCGATTGTTTTACCGGATAAGGCGGCGGAGCAAACGCCTGATATTGATATTCAGGTGCATGATGATTTGCAGCCGTTTCTTTCTTTGTTCAAATCGACGGATTGGGAGCGTGATTCGCGGTTACGTCCTAAGCTTCTCAAAAACGGGAACATCATAATTTTGTTTCAAGAAGAAACGATAGAAGATGACACTGTACGTCTGCAGCCGTGTACTTTTCTCGTGTTGCCGGAAGACGAAAATTTGACAATAGAAGAGCAAAGCCGACGTGCTGTCGTTTTACGGGCAGACGAAATGGCGGAAATCAAATTTGCCGAATCTGTAAACTTCAGTAATTTTGCTTTGCCGAAAATGATCGGCGGTCGTTTACTCGGACGGGTCACAATTGCGAGCGGCATGAAAGAAGAAGGCGTTCAAGATGACATGTTTATTGAAACGTCTGATATAGAAATTGCCGAATCGCCGACGGAAACGTTGATATACGCCGTAAAAGATAACATCAAATTCAGAATAGGATACAACACCGGAGAAGGCGCAAGAATGACAATCTCAATGAAAGCAAAAAATGTTGATAAGAACCAAAAAGCACCGAAAGAATTCGCCTCCTTAAAATTTGATACTTTGAAATATCTCAACCTCGTCTTTCCTGAAAAAGATAAAAGCAAAATTGTCACCAACACAGACCCAAATAACACGAATCCAAATAACAACAACCAAACCAATCTTGCCACAACAACTCCAGCCGCCGATCTACCACACGACAAAATCACAACAACTTTCAACACCAACACTCCAACCACCGACACAACAAATTCACCTCAACCAAACACCAACATAAACCTGTACCCGAATCCGAATCCTATCGCAAATCCGAATCCGCTTGCGAATTCTAACACGAATTCTAACTTGAATCCTGACTCGAATCCGGACTCGTTGTTGTTGTCGAATGTTTCTGTTAATCCTTTTACGTCTGCTGTTGATGTTGGTGTTGCGACGAAGTTTGACATAAATTGTCAACGCGAATTTCGGTTTGACGCGGACAATCGAAACGGCGGATGGACGGCTGCGTTTAACGGCAATGTTGCAGTTGTCCGAACCAATCCTGACGGTACGCAAGACTTCCTGAACGGTGAATTATTGCACATAAATTTTCAGCCCGAAGAAGAGAACAACGTCAAAAATAACAAAAAACCGGAATCAAAAAACTCCGACGACAAGAAGACGCATTCCGATCTTGCCAACCGCAAAGCGAATGCTAATTCCGGTTTTGCACCGGATAAATTGCAACCGTCGAAGTTGGAAGTATTCGGCAAAGCGGGCGTACCTGCACAATTGAGAAGTCCGCAAGGCGGCGGTGTTGTAATGGACGGCGACAGGATTTTGTACGACCTCAAAAAAAATATCGCCGCTATTGAAACTGCTTTGACAGATGATCCAAACATCGTCGCGGGCGCGTCGCCGCAAAATCCGAAAAAGAAACCCGAAGCATCAAACTACGTAAAAGTCTCGTTGCAAAATCGCTACATCGTACAATCAGAATTCGGTTTCCTATACAACATCGGGAAAGACGGCGAATTTGGAATACTAAATTCAAGCGGAAGAGGACAACTAAACGGACTCATCGGAAGCGATGACAACTTGAAAAAATTACATTTGACATGGAACATAATGCAAATCGCCTCCGACCCAAATAACCCAAAAAAAATCCTTCTCGATCTACGAGGCGGAGTCACAATTGACATCGAAGATTTAGGAAAAATGACCGCAGAAATGTTACAACTTTGGTGCAACATCGTAGACAAACCAAAAAATACCACAACAGACAACGACCCAAATAACAACAAAATTACAAACAAAACAAACGACAAACCCGCAAATAATATCAGCGGCGGAACACTCGTACCCGAAAGCGCAATCGCTCTTAATAAAGTACATTTTGAAAATCAAAACGGCACTTGCGATGTCCAAAGGCTAAACATTTTTTTCATTCAACCACAAAACACAAACAACTCACTAAACACACCAACACCATCCGCCCAAACAAATCTGGTTGCCATACCGCACGAAACAACATCAGAACATCCATCAATGAACCACAGTCAAAATTATCGTTTCAATAATTCAAAACAAATAAACACCAACACAATCATCCCCGCAACCACAACCGCAAATAACCAAAACTTACACAGAAAAAATAACATCCAACTCGCACAATACACAGAACAAAAACAACCGCCCGTCGCTTTCATGCCCTACATGCCGCCCGTCATTCAACTCCCCTTGCCAACAAACGAAAACGCAAACACAAACTTAAACGGACAAGGCATTGCAAAAATCGCACAAGGTAACCCGATTGCCGGAAGCAATTATGCGGCTTCGGGAAATTTGGGCGCAGGAAATTTGCCGATTGTTGATCATACGCGGACGGCTCGTGTGCCGTTGACGGGTACGAATAATGCTGTCGGCGGCGGCGTTCCGAATACCGGAATTAACGTTACAAATAATCTTGTCCCGATAGTTCCGCAGCCGGATATTGTTAGTGCGCGGCGGCAGAATTTATTGGGATTTCAACCCGGCAATTCGCATTCAGTTTACGCGATAACGGGTGATCAGATGGAGATGAGCGTGTTGCAAAACGAGCGGACATCGCAAGTGCAACGGCTCTGGATCGGCGGCAATGTTCGGATAGTTGAGAAGACGGAAGTACGGTCGGGTGACTTGATTGAGATCACCGGAGAAGAGGTCTACATTTGGAATCCGTCAACTTTGAACACAGTGATTTATATCGCAGGCAAAGACGCACGCGAAGCAATATTTACCGGCAAAGGCGCACAGATACGCGCAATGCACGTCTACATTTTCCGCGCAGAAAACGTAATCAAAATCACCGGCGCAGGGAGATTGATCGCAGACGCGAAAGTGAAAAAAAATACAGTCAACGCAACGACCGTTTTGAATCCGACAATAAACGAATTGCCAATGTCAACAGCACAAATCGAAAATAAGAATTTTGAACAAAACGAACGCAAAGAAGGTGACAGCAGAATCCTCGTCCAATGGAACAAAGAAATGTATTTCGACGGCAGCTCAATTTCATTTCAAGGCGTGCCGGATAAAAACGGGAATCGCGTTTTGGCGTTGATGGAGGATCGGGAGATTCGTTGTAATATTATGCAGATTTTGACGAATCGTTATGTCTCTTTGTTTGATGACAAATCGGACGCGACGATTAAGGCTGATCGTGTTGGTTGTGCGGTTGATGTTGTTGTGAAGAGTGAGAAGTTTGAAAATGGAGTTCGCAAGTCATTCGATTGGGCTGAATTTGACGCGGTAGAGATTCGGCTTGAGACAAGTGAATTTTTTGCCAAAGGACCCGGATTGATTCGGTCAACATTTATAGAAGGCGGCAATGCACTTGCCGAATTGGAAAACGGCGGAAGCCAAAATAAAAACAAAACAAATAATACTGATGCCGGTCGCGGATTCACGGAACTCGCAAGCATAAATCGCAACAATTTTGCAGGCAACAAAACGGATGAGACCAAAGGGCGTGAGTCGTTGATGTTCTTGTGTATGTGGTTCTACGATCACGTTCAAGGAACGTTTACGAAGTCGCACAAATCGGCTGTGATGAAGGGACATATTGACGCGGTGTTGTGTCCGGTTGCGGCGTGGGATGAGCGGATTGAACGAGATCAATTGAACATCGCAACGAAACGAGGATATTTGTTAAAATGCGACGAATTAAGAATGGTACAAATGCCTGACCCCGTCCAACAATCTCACAATTTTGCCGAATTGACAGCCATCGACAACGCAACAATAGAAGGAGAAAACCGCTCCCTATACGGACGCGCACAAATAATAAAATACAACCAAGCAAAAAGCCAAGTCACACTAGAAGGAAACGAACTAAATAACGCAAAAATCACAACAGCTTCACAAGGAACAATACCAGCACAAAGAATCGAATACAACATAAAAACAGGAAACGTAAAAATCATAAACGCAAAAGGATTCAGTGCCGGACAATAAAAAACAATCATAACAATTTCTGTCAGGAAAAAAGGAAGGTTTTTAACTCCCTACCTTCGTGCCTCCGCGCGACACAAAAATATATTGCGCGCAGAGACGCGGAGAACGCAAAGGAAGAGAATTTTATTTGTGTGTATTCTTTGTGTACTTTGTGCGCAACTTTTTTTGAGATAGCAGTGCAAGGAGAACACGAGGATTTTTTCGTTTGCAATAAAGGCGAAATTTACTGTACAAAATTTTACAGAACAAAAAGTATACACGGAAATGTATAGGTTGTTTAACCGAAAAATTCTTGTATGATATTGTCCCTCTTCTGTTGAGGAGGAGTTTTTAATGTGGCGGCGATTTTTGTGTTCGCTGTTGCGTGCGAAACATGTAACACAAATTAACCTTTTTTGGAGAAAATTATGTCAAGACAAATTGCATTTGTCGTTGTTGGGATACTTGTTGTTAGTTTATTTGGCGGTTGCGGAATGCGAACGATTCCGGCTACAGACACTAACACCCGACAAACTGATAACAACGATAGCCCGCAAATAACAGATACATCAATCAATACCGATATTTTCAGACCAGCCAGTCCCGCAGCCGGTGCTGGCGGATTCGATCTCCCGCCAATACAACCAGACCATTCGTCCTTGATGCCGCCTAATACCTTGCAAGAATTAGGCAACACATCAACCAACTTGATTGGTAATACCGGCAGTCTACCAGTTACCGATATCAATCCGAATATAAACGACCCC
>JAISQS010000731.1 GCA_031274045.1 Planctomycetaceae bacterium
GTTTGTGAATCCCTTTCGTAGGGCGTTGCCCTACGCTATGAGCTTGTTGCCCTTTCAGGGCGTTGATACAGCGAATAAAAGACACAATGTAACACCCCCACAAAATCCGAAATAATCAGTCAAATCAATTGGTTTTACGTGTTCGGCTCGGATACGGACAACACCGGAGGTGTTGAATTTTCCGTGTTAAACTTTACTGCCCCCGTGCAAGCGGATCGCAGCACGGGGTAAGGTGTGCGCGAAGAACGAACCCCGTATGGGTTCAACTCCAACGTGCAATTTTTGGGGCGTTAATCACACGCATTAAGTTATTACTTGTACGAGCATTAAAAACAATCGGTATAGTTGAACCCCTACGGGGTTCGTGTGAGTTTGCACATTGTACCCCCGTGTTGCGCTCCGCTTACACGGGGTTATCAATGTTCAACACCTCCGGTGTTGTTCCAATCCAAACCGAACACGCAAGTACAACGATACATGGTATCAACGTAAAAATAAATGATTGTCCAGAAAAGATGTGTGGTATAACAAGGGGCAAGCCCCATTCGCTAACGGTTGTTTTGTTTAAAAAATTAGGTGGAAATGAGGTTTTGGCGTGTTGGTGAATCGAAGTTTTTTCCGCCTCCTTTTGGCTTTTGCCCTTTCAGGGCGATAGTTATTGGGGACGATTTTTTCACAGGGCGTTGCCCTGTGCTATTGGCTTTTTGCCCCGTTGGGGCGTAAAAAAATTCGCCGCAACGTAAGGTAGCCAACACCATTTGTCCCATAGTTATTAAGGTAAGTGAAGTTCGGTCGTACATCGCGAATTGGTAAAGCGCGAGTTAGTCGGGGATCAATATCGGTAACAAAATTATGGCTATGGTGATGGCGAATGGGAATTTTCAAGTATAAAAAGTATATATATGTTGGGTCGCTGTTGTGTTGAGTAGTTGCTGGTTTGTGCTGGTGACTTGAATAAATTGATTAAACTTTTTTAAAAGAAATAGTAAATAATAATATGCCAAATTATGACTATCGATGTGATGCTTGCGAGCATGAGTTTGAGGAATTTCAAAGTATCAAGGATGCTCCGTTGAAGAAGTGTCCGAGTTGCGGCAAGAATAAATTGCGGCGGATAATTAGTGGCGGAGCGGCGATTGTGTTCAAAGGTTCAGGGTTTTACAAGACCGATTATCGCAGCGAATCATATAAGAAATCAGCCTCCGCCGATAACCCGACACCCCCCGCATCAACAACCAACCAACAACCACAACCCGCCGCAAACACCACCGCAACCGCAACACAAAATACAACCACAACAACCGCAAACGATACCGCAAGAAAAATCTAAACCGCAAAAAAACGCCACAATCAATTTACATGATGTCAGTTGTTTGGGGCGTTTTGATGTAGCGGTGCCGGTTATCTTGTTTGTATATTTGTTGTCCAAAAAAATAATATTCAGATGAGCAAAATCGAGCAGGCGGTTGTCCATATTCGGATTGTCAATAAACACGGTCGCAAAGTCGAATCCATTACCGCAACCGACGGCGTGCGCGAAATTGACAAAGACGAATTTATCGCGTGGTTTTCCGAAGGAGATGACACAACAATAATCCAATATGACCAGTCGAATATTTTCTTTCATCCGTTGCCGTCGGGCGATTTTGCCATCGGTATCATCAACCCGTCAGAAGGACGAAGCGGTAAAATTGCCGGATATACGTATTCTTTTTTGAGTCCGCCGAAATCGTTTTTTGTCCGCGTCTTAATTCTTTCGCCAACTGCTCTCTTTCAGCAGGCAAATAATCCGATAGCTCTTTATGAGAGGTTGTTGTCGCACCAAAAAATCCCGCCGATAGAAAGGCAGCCGCGCCGTTTGAGAACGATAACGGTTCCGCCGTCACGTTCTTTTTGCGATACGCGTCTGTTGCGGCGAATCGAGGCGGAATCGGGAATTGTGGCAATGACACGATTGTTTCAGTCGTTGTTCGATTCTGTCTGCACAATATTTCGTTCAGGCAAATTATTACCGACACAATTTGTGATAAATGGTCTTTTGAATTTCTTGCCGATTAGATTTCGATCAAGTTTAACTTTTTCAACAGAACTTTTTTTGTCGTCATCGTTGCCGATTCAGGCTATCGGCTTTCAAGGAACACGCAAACGAGCAGATCAATTATCCGAATCATCTGGAATACCACTCGTCGATTTTGAACGATTTGACTGTTGCCGAAAGCCGCCGGAAAACATACAACTCAACGCATGGCAGCAATTTGTCATGAATATTTTACGTGACAAAGATTTCGCATATCTTGAATATCAAATCAAAACAGACGCGGAATATTACGATGAACCTATTGATTTTGCAGACTGGCACGACCTCAATGATTTGGCAATTCACTGGCAACGAAAACCGATACAAGTACCAATAAAAATAACTCCGCAAAATAAAACAAACGAATCCGCCGAAAAAGCTGAAAAAGAATTAGAACAAAGCATAGCCGCCGTCGAACTACTAATGGACGACATGAAACGAAAACCAGT
>JAISQS010000014.1 GCA_031274045.1 Planctomycetaceae bacterium
TTTGTACTGCCGTCGTTGATTGACGTAAAATTGCCTTGCCAGACCATTCGGGAATCACCGATTGGCGTGTGTGTATGTCCGCTGAAGATGATGGCTTGCGGATATTTGTTGAGTGTTTCCAGAAGTGCCGATGCACCCCAAGATTTCGAGCCGTAACATGTATTTTGCGGCGGAGTGTGTGAGAAAATAAAGATTGGTTTGTCGGGATATTTTTGGGCGGCGGCTTCTATTTTTTCGGCAAAGAACTGTTGTGATTCCTTGCTGTAATCGCTGGCGTTGCCGCTGTTCAAACTCAACGTGATGAACGGATAGCCCTTGATTTCGAGATATTGATGCAACGGCTGACCGATTTTTTTGGCGTAATTTTCGAACGGTTTTTCCTTGTTATAAAACTCGTGATTGCCCATCATGAAAACGACTCGTTGTGATTCTGGAATGATGCTTGTGTCTTTGAATACTTTCAAAAGCAGGTCGTACTGTGCCGCTGAGCCGTTGTCGGTTAAATCGCCGACAACAAAAATCGCGTCAAGGTTCCCCTTTTGGACAATATTCCGCAACGCTCTTGATACTTTCGCAACAGACCCGTAACCGGTGTTGCTTCCGAAATGAGTATCGGACATCACCGCAAAACGAGGCAAATTGTTTTCTGCTCCTTTTACATAATTGAACGAACCGCCAACCAACGCAATACCGCCAATGGTCAACGTTTTGAGAAATTCACGTTTTGTCAATTTCATTTGAATTTTTTGGGGGTTAAGGATTTGATTAAGGTTGACGAAACATAGCGAAATAATTTTTTGTAATATATCAGCGAAATATCTGGTTTTAACTCAACCTTATTTTTACCTGATTTTTCCTCAACAAAACAACCTTAGTAGCCATTGACAATAAAAAATTTCAACCTTATTACCTTATTACCTTATTATTTCCAATCCGTTCTATGTTTTCGCGTTATTACATTCCGTTAGGAATGTATCGCTCGGTAGAAAATGCAGTCACAGCCGAGTCTTCGCATTCCGTAGGAATGCAACCCCGTGACTTAGGACTGGAACGCGGGCGTCCCGCCCGCCTCTGTGCATTAGGAAACCAAACGAGTTTGGAAGGAACGCCAAGACGTGTTGGAGAACATTTACCAAACCGTTTTGGCGTTCAGTTCAAACTTGTTTGGTTCTATTACGCACAGAGGCGGGCGGGACGCCCGCGTTCCAGTCCATCGCCGCTTCGCGGCATCGGCGTACTCGCCGACAGTGGTAGCGGGAAACGCGCCGGAATTTCTATCGCCCAAAACCAAAAAACGTTGACGTTGTAGGGGCGAGGCTTGCCCTCGTCCCCAAAAGGTGCGGAACACGTGTTGATATACCAAAATGCCCAAACGTTTGGGGCGTTTTGGTTTTGCCGATGTTTTTTGGCGATCCGGTTGTCGGCTTATGCCGACGTAACCGCCTGGCAGTCGGTTACCCACCTTACGATTGGCGATGCGCGTTGGCGACCCAGTTGTCGGCTTGCGCCGACGTAACCGCCTTGTTATACCACACATCTTTTCTGAGGCTATCATTTATATTTTCACGTTGAAGCTACGAATCGTGCCGTATTTGCGTGTTCGGTTTGGACTAGGACAACACCGGAGGTGTTGAATTATCTGTGTTAAACGTTACTGCCCCCGTGTGAAACACGGGGTACACGGTACAAACTCATACGAACCCCGTAGGGGTTCAACTATACCGATTGATTTTAATGCACGTATGATTGAGGACTTAATACGTTTGATTTATGTATCAAAAATTACACGTTGGAGTTGAACCCCTACTGGGTTCGTTCCTTACTTATGCACTTACCCCGTGCTGCGATCCGCTTGCACGGGGTTATTAAAATTCAACACCTCCGGTGTTGTTCATATCCTAGCCGAACACATAAAACCAATTGATTTGATACTCCAATGCAAAGAAAAGATGTGTGGTATAACGAGGGCGGGACACCCGCGTTCCAGTCCGTCGCCGCTTCGCGGCAAAATTTCTACCGCCCAAAAACCAAAACGTCAAACGTTGTAGGGGCGAGGCTTGCCCTCGTCCCAAAGGGGCGGAAATCGTGTTGATATACCAAATTTTCAACCTCATCTCTACCTAATTCTCTTAACAAAACAACCACAACAGCCAATTAGTTCCCCCAAACAACAAACCTCATTACCTCATTATTTCTCAATCCGTATTTCTCAATCCGTTCTATGTTTTCGCGTTATTACTTTCCGTTAGGAATGTATCGCTCGGTAGAAAATGAAGCCTCGCCGAGTCTGTACATTCCGTAGGAATGAATCGCTCGGTAGGCGATGCATTCCTACGGAATGCTCGTTTGTGTGGGGACTTCATTTTCTACCGAGCGATGCAAACCTACGGCTTGCAAAACTGTGACATTCCATTTTGCTACTGGGGTTGTTTTGTTGGAAAAATTAAGGTGGAAATGAGTTTTTTTTGCCGGTAGAAATTCCAACACATTCCACGCCCCTTTGCGGACGAGGTCAAGCCTCGCCCCTACAATACCCGACCATTTATACTTCCGGCGGTCATAAAAATGACGTTATGCGATTGCGTAAGGTGGGCAACCGACTGCCAGGCGGTTGCGTCGGCGTACTCGCCGACAGCGGGGGGCGGTTTACATATCGGCAAAACCAAAACACCTCAACGTTTTGGGAAATTTGGTATATCAACGCGTTTTCCGCCCCTCTGTTTTCGTCTTGCTTCGCTCGCCGCGGTAACGTAAGGTGGCAGACCGCCTAGCAGTCGGTCTGCCACCTTACGTTACGCAACCGCCTCCCTGCCTAATGCCTCAAGCCTTCCAATAAAAAAATACATTTATGACCGCCGAAAGTATAGCAAATGGTCTGCTACTTTACGTTGCCAATATTTTTTGGCGTTCCAGTCTTTCGCCGCTTCGCGGCAATTCAAAAATTTTGTTGTAGTTATTTTTGTTATTTGGGTTGTGGATGTTTTTTGTTTGGGTGTAAATTTTTTAAAATTTGAGCTTCCATTGTTTTTAAAAAATTGTTATCCTTCGCGTATTGTGATTTTTTGAGGCAACATTGTGGTTGGTGTGGTGTGTTGATTGGCGTGTGTTGAATGAGATTTGCCCTTATTAAAATGGGGTTGCAAGCTTTTTCATTACCGTCGATATTATGTTATGTGACGTACTATGGATTTCGTTGAACAAAAGCTTAAAAGCCGGCGAACAAGAACGAAACCCCAAAGTGCAAGCAGTTAAAAATAGCGTGAACCAGATTACAATCTGAACAGATTAAAATGTCCAATCTCCAAAGTATGACATATCGTGAACAAGTGCGAGAGCCGTCGCACGGAGTTCATTTTACGATAGCTGACCCTGTGTCAGACGAAACTATAGCGGCAAATAGTTTGGATCCGTTGGATGAAGCGGATCAACTATGGATTCTTTACAAGCAGAATCCTACATCTCAATTGCGTAATCTTTTAGTTGAACGTTATATGCCGATTGTCCGCAGTCGTGCTGAGCGTATTTGGGCGCGGTTGCCGGAAGGGATAGAGCTTGACGATCTGATTTCGGCAGGTAATTTTGGCTTGATGGATGCAATTGGCGTATTTGACCCGACACGTGGAATCAGATTCGAAGCCTTTTGCCTGCCGCGAATTCAAGGCTCAATAGTCGATGAATTGCGAAAAATGGACTGGGTGCCAAGAATAGTACGCTCAAAAGCTACAAAACTAAACGAAGCATACAAAGAACTCCAAATTGAACACGGAAGAAAACCGACAGACCAGGAAGTCGCAGACTACCTAAAAATCCCAGCCGAAGAACTACAACAACTTTACGCCGAAACTCATAGCGTAAATATTGCAAGTCTGGACAAATCGTGGGGCGACGGCGACGGCTCAAAAGAAGTCAGAGAAATCGACATCATCGCAGACAAAAGAGGAGAAGACCCAACAGAACGACTCGCAAAAATCGATATGATAAGAGACTTCACAAAAGGATTATCAAAAACAGAACGAATGATCGTCATACTATATTACTACGAAGAATTCACAATGCGCGAAATCGGTGCGGCATTGGAATTGTCCGAAAGCCGCGTAAGCCAAATGCACAGCGCAATCGTCGAAAGAATAAAGAAAATGTACAAAAATCAATTGTAAAAAGTTCACTCAAATATTCGTTTTGGTCTGGTAATTACAGACAAAAGAATCGAGGATTATTGAAACAATAAAGCAAAATCTTTTGGCATTTTTTGTCCGTGTAATATTGAACAAAGTGACACAAGCATCCTGCTTGTGCAGGATCGCAAACAAGATGAGTTAGTTTCTGGTTTCCAGTGATTGTAAGGTTGCAAACTAAAAACTAAAAACTCACTGCTAAAAACTAAAAATGTCACTTTTGCGAAATCTTAAAACTACCTGCAACAAAGAAGAGTTGGTATATGATTTCTTGTAATGTGCTTGCGATAGAGACGGTTGATAAGGGTGGTAGTGTTGCGGTTTCTTCTGTTGATTCTGTTGGCGGAGAGTTGTTGTTTGAGCGAGTGTTGCCGTTGGGTAGCTGGAGTGCGCAGACATTGGCGGCGGCAATAGATTCTGTTTTGCGTGAGGCTGAATTGGAGCCGAATGAGATTGGTAAGGTAGCGGTTGTGACTGGGCCTGGTTCTTTTACGGGGTTGCGGATTGGTATTGTTACGGCGAAGGTTTTCGCGTATGCGGTTGGGGCGGATGTTGTTGGAGTGAGTGCGTTTGAGGTTGCTGCGTTTATGGGGATGTTGTCGGGAGTATCGGGGTTGATGTCAATTGGAGTAAACGCGCAACGCGGCGATGTAATTGCTCAAGATTGGTTGATCGGAGACGATAATTTTACCCCCGCTTCGGACATCTCAATTATGCAAATAAACAATTGGCTAAAGCACAACACAAATAATCAACCGATAACTTTTGCCGGTCCCGCAATGACACAACTAAAATCAAAAAATCCAAACACACTCACGCATCTTGCAAGTTGTGCCAAAGTTGCCGATGAAAGTTTATTTGAGCCGCGAGCGTCTGGACTTGCAAAACTAGCACAAAAACGCGAACCAAACTCTACAGTCTGGACTATCGCCCCAATCTACTCCAGACCAAGCGCAGCCGACGAAAAAAA
>JAISQS010000196.1 GCA_031274045.1 Planctomycetaceae bacterium
ATACAACAAGTAGTAACCGACTCGGACGATTTATTTTTTTAATCTTTTTCTGTTGCGTCTTGAAAATTTTTTCGATTCTTGTATGATTCGCCGACTTATTGAATTTTGTTGTTTTTTTCGCTTATAACTATTACGCGAGATTGGTTTGTTTCATCAATTTTGGGATGCTCGTTGCATCTCGAATACACGTTTTTGAAAAGCGGATTTTTCGATTTTAGACGTGTAATCCAATTCAACAATCGTTAACATAAGGGTATCACGATTATGATAGAGTATCGCCAACCGATTCGGGCAACAGCGGATACGTTTACTCATTATCTTTATGCAACACCGGGGCATGAACCGATTTTGATGGCGTTTGTGAATGCGTTGCTTGACTATGCCGGTGAGCCGTTGGTCAAAGAAATACAGGTCAAGAACCCATTCAATCCGAAAACATTTCCAACCGATAAACAATCAATCATCGACATCAAGGCACTTACAACCAATGACCGTCAGTTCGTGATTGAGTTCCAGACATCGCCGTATGATTCGTTCATCAAAAGACTGGAGTTCAATTGGGCAAAAACATTCAGTATTCAACTTAATGAAGGTGAGCATTACAGGTTGCTGTTGCCTGTAATGGTGATTGCGGTATTAAATTATCTATTGTTTGACAGACTATCTGATTTGTGCAACATGTTTCACATCACCGCCAAAAACGATCCTTCATTTGTGTTGTCGAAAGATTTTCTGTTGTTTACGTTGGAATTGGTTGAGAAAAAAATTGACCGTATCCGTTTGCTTCCGAGACCGCTTCGGGACTGGGCGGAATTTTTTTGGTATGCAGACAAGAAAACGGAGGATGAAATGAATATATTACTTGCGGATTGTGACCCGATAATCAAACTTGCGTATGGAAAATATACATTTTTCATGCAAAGTGAGGAGTTGCGTCTCGTTGAAGAGTCAAGACAACAATATCTCCACGACCGCGCCACCGAAATGGAATACGCCACGCGGACAGGGATAGAAAAGGGAATGAAAAAAGGAATGAAAAAAGGAATAAAGAAAGGGATGGAGAAAGGAATGATCGTAGTCGCACGTAATCTCAAGGATATTGGTGTAGACAGTGAGACGATTGCGAAGGCGACTGGTTTGACGGTTGAGGAAATTGATCGATTGGACTGAAGTTGTGCGGTGATATTTACTCGACACGTCAATGTGACGGTAAGGTTTGCTCATTACCCTTGTTGTTTTGAACTATGATTAAACTGACTGCTTTGGGGTTTGGGCGAAATTTTTTTGGTATTCAAATAAGAAAATGGAGAATAAAATGGAAACATTACTTAATGAGAATGAGCATGACCCGACGGTCAAGCAGGCGAATGGGAATTGTAAGCAAAAAGCGAAAAAATGTCCTACTGAAAAGGCTGGGCAGAAACATCTCCGCGACCGCGACACCAAACAGAAAGATAACGATCGGAAAGAGATAGAAGAAGGAATAAAAATAGTGCTAGAACATGGGATGGATAAATGGATAGAGCTGTGGATAGCGAAATGGATAAGAAAGGCACTAGCTGAAGGAATGGAGAAAGGACAACAGGACGCGGTGTTCACAATCGCACATAATCTCAAGAGTCTTGGTGTGGATTTTGAGATAATCGCGAAGGCGACCGAATTGACGGTTGAGGAAATTGAACAACTGGAAATTGAACAACCGGAAATTGAACAACCGGACTGAATCGGTTGCGAGCCGTGACAGGCAGATTCCAGCAAAAGAGACTGTCCATCGGAAGCCGACTATCTCAAAGAGACTGCGCGCACAAAGTTCTCTAGTACCAAGTTCTCCTAACTTTTGGATATTGGCTACCAGACCTGACTACCTGACCTGCCTAAAATATGTGTTGGTGTTTTTTATTCCAGCATGAATGATTTTGCGATTTCCGGTGGGGCGGGGCGGTAGCAGAGGGGTTCCATTGAGTTGCTTGCGCGTCCTTGACTTAGGCTTAAAATTGCGGAAGTGTAGCCGAATAGATTTGCCAACGGAGCCTCTGCCTCTATCAACGTTAAATGTCCAACCACTTCCGTTTTTGACACCAATCCTCTTCGTTGTTGCAAGTCGCCGACGATACCGCCGACATAATCCGCAGGCGTTTGTATCTCCAACCTCATTATCGGCTCCAACAACACCGTCCCCGATTCACGCAACCCCTTGTGGAACGCATCCGAAACCGCAATCCGAAACGCAGTCTCCGTACTATCCGAATCGCTTATTTGGGCATCCGTCAAAACAATTCGGACATTGACCAAAGGAAAACCGAGTTTTCCGCCGCCTTGACTTTCTTCGCGTATCGATTCCAAGACAACTTGTTTGTATTCTTTGTCAAAAGGTTCGTTTGAAAATTCGGTTACGATTCCTACTGTTGTTGCGGCATCTCGTTCTGTTGTTTCAAGTGGTTCAAATCGGATTGTTACTTCAGCCCAATGTTTTTGCCCGCCGAGATTCCTGTTGCATTGACCTGTTACTTCGACTATTTTTTGGATGGATTCGCGGTAGCTTACTCGTGGATTGTGTACTCGCACGTTCATTTTGTAGTCCCGCAACAATCTATGCTTTATCACTTCAAGATGTAACTCGCCCATTCCGCTGATTAGCATTTGGCTTGTCTCTTCGCTTTCGTGTACGCGAAATGTCGGGTCTTGCCGTTTCATCATGTCCAGAACTTGCTTCAACTTTTTATGTTCGTCGGCAGAATTCGGCTCAATCGCCATCGACACAACCGTTTCTGGAAACTTGATCGCTTCCAGCAGAATCGGATACTTAACATCGCAAAGAGTATCGCCTGTGACTGTACACCGTAATCCGATTACACCGCAAATATCGCCTGTTGTAACTTCTTGAATTTGTTCGCGTCTGTCTGCTTGGATTCGCCAAAGTTGCGGGATATTTTCTTTTTTGTTTTCGCGAGGATTGAGGACGCGGCTGTTTTGTTTAAGAGTTCCAGAGTAAACTCGAAGGTAGTTCAAATCACCATGTTTGTCCGCGTCAATCTTAAATATCAGTCCGCAAAACGGCTCGTCCGCATTCGGTTTCCTTGACAACTCAGGACAATCCGGTCGCGTCGGGTCTTGACCGTGAATCGCTGGTATGTCCGATGGGGCGGGAAGATAATAATTGACGGCATCCATCACGGGTTGAACTCCGATTCCGTCCAAAGCCGACCCGCACAAAACCGGCACCGCCATATTCAACAACGTCGCAGAACGCAACACGCCGCGAATCATCTCGTCTGACACTTCTTCCGATCCGAGCAACACCTCCGTCAACTCATCGCTGAACATTGTCAAATCGTCAAGCATCTGGCTGCGCCATTGAATCGCTTCGTCTTCAAGCTCACTTGGAATTTCCGATTCCAAAACGACCGAGCCGTTGTCTTCTTTGGAAAATGTCAACATCTTCATTTTGACGAGATCAATAGTTGCCCGAAATGCTTCCGGCAAATGCGGCGGACCTGCACCGACAGGAATCGCAACTACAACAGGTTTTGCCCCAAGTTTCGTTTTGATTTGGTTGAGGGTTCGGTAGAAGTCGGCACCTTCGCGATCCATTTTGTTGATGAACGCGATGCGCGGGACGTGGTATTTGTTTGCTTGCCGCCAGACGGTTTCGCTTTGGGCTTCCACGCCTTCTCGCGCGCTGAAAACAACAAGCCCGCCGTCCAAAACACGCAACGACCGCTCAACCTCAGCCGTAAAATCAACATGACCCGGCGTGTCTATCAAATTGAACGTACAACCGTTCCATTCAAACGTTACTGCTGCCGCGCGGATTGTGATTCCGCGTTCTTGTTCTTCGGGGTCGTAGTCGGTTACGGTTGTTCCTTGATCGACCATGCCAACCTTGTGGACAAAATTAGAGTAAAACAACATACGCTCCGTAACCGTAGTTTTGCCGGCATCAATATGCGCTATTATCCCTATATTCCTGATTCGACTAATATCACGTGCCATTTGTTCAATGCCTAATGAGTTATATTTGGTATTTCGGTAACGTAGGGGCGATGCTTACCGCCGCCCGTATGCGTAACGTTATTGTGATGTTTTCTGTCGCCCTTGTTCAAAATTGTCGGCACATTCTCACGTCTGATTTGTATGTTGTCAAGTAGTATTCGCAAGTAGTACAAAGAACGCAAAGTTTTAATTTTTCAACGCGGAAATATGGAAAGCGCGGAATACGCGGAAAACGAACTTGAAAAAATTTCCGCCTTTTCCGTCCTTCCGCGTCTTCCGCGTTGAAAAAATATTGAAGGTTCGATTTCAATGTTGATCCGAGAGACGGATAAACCCCTTTGCGTTCTCCGCGCCTCCGCGCACAATTTTTTTTATTGCGCGCGGAGGCGCAAAGAACGCAGAGTTTTTATTTTTCAACGCGGAAATACGGAAAACGCGGAATACGCGGAAAACGAACTTGAAAAAATTTCCGCCTTTTCCG
>JAISQS010000222.1 GCA_031274045.1 Planctomycetaceae bacterium
TTTGTGAATCCCTTTCGTAGGGCGTTGCCCTACGCTATGAGCTTGTTGCCCTTTCAGGGCGTTGATACTGCGAATAAAAGACACAATGTAACACCCCCACAAAATCCGAAATAATCAGAATTTTTACACATCAGTATAATATGTCATTAGGTGTCCCACGAATGCTTGCACTCGAACCTATTACACAAAAAGAAAGGAAAAATTAACATGAGCGAAATCGAAAAAAATCACGAAAATCAAGAACAGATTGAACAGATTAAACAGATTGAGCGGGATAAAACAAAACAGAAACAAAAACGGAAGATTGGTTGTTTGAATGGTTGTTTACCGGGTTTGATTGTTTTGGTTTTGTTCTGGTGGTATTGTGTGTATTCGCCGCCGTTGCGAATATCGCCCGAGACAACTTACATCACCAGCCCAAAAACATCCGATGGTAAGTACGTCGATTATTTTCTCGCAATTGAAGAACGATACTATCCGCCGGAGATGGAAACAGACAATAACGGTTATCGGCTTATTGTTCGGGCTTTCGGCGACTTGGTAGGTCGTAGTGGGCAAACTACCGACAAAGAAACAGGCGAGATCAAACAGAACATAACCGAACTACTGCGGCGGCAAGTTTACGAAAAACTCGGTCTCGATCCCGATATTAAACCAACTTTGAAAATCGAATCTGCATTGACATTTCTCAATAAGAAAGAAAAAGGCGAAAAAGATGTTGAAAAAAAGTCGTCAGTCAAATTTAGTAGAGAAAAAGATTATTGGACAATTGACGAGTTCCCTGAATTGAAAGAATGGCTTGACGCGAACAATGCCGGAATCGATCTGATTGGCGAAGCTGTACGCAAACCGACATTCAGAATGCCGCTTGCCCGTGTGAACGAAAATGTACCGATGATTATTGCTCTTGATAGCTATCACGGCTATAACGTTCTTCGTGAATTTGCGAGAGCTGTCAGGAATAGGGCGGATTATCGTATTGGGGTTGGTGATATTGATGGGGCGATTTATGACGTTATGACGTTACATTATCTTGGCTATCACACAGGTAAACATGGAACGATCATTGGTACGCTTATGGGAATCGCTATTAGCGGTGTCGCGTCAAGTACTGCCATCGGGGCAAATCCTGATCACCCTTTGACAAAAGAGCAACTTGAACGATGGGCAAAAGAACTCAATGCCTTGCCGCCAAAAATCACTTTCGCAGAAACAATGGAATCTGAACGATTATATGTTCTCGCTCTCACGCAAGACCAGTACAGAGGTATATTAAACGTTAGCACATATATGATTACAGTACCTAATGGTAGTAACGACATAAATATATGGAAAGTATGGCAATGGTGCATCGATATTAACGTCATGCTTTCCGAAATAAACAAGAAATATGATTCGTTTAATGCAGGTAATATCTATAAACAGCCATTAGAGAGGATGACTCGTAATCCGCTTGCATACATATCTGTTCGCAGCCGTACTAAACAAATCAGCAGAGGTTATATGAATTTGGTGGTGGGAAGCGTAGAATCTGTTGATATGGCTCTACAGCGTAGTGAATGTGTCGGCAATATGCAGCTGTTGACATTGGCTCTTTTAATGTACGAAAAAGAACACGGCAAGTTACCCGATGAAAATTGGCAAGAAGCAATTCGTCCATATTTGGGTGACAATCCAGACAAATTATTTTGTTGTCCAACATCCGGTCTTGCTGACCGCGCTTCGACGATGTACAGATTGACCAAAGATGACAAAAAATTCATACTAACAGAGACAGAGTTGCAGGTAGATGATTCCAATTCGTCCGGCTCAATAAAAATGGTAACCGCGATGCACAATGGCGGTGCAAACTTCGCATACAAAAACGGTGCCGTCAAATTTATCAGCCCGCGTCAATTACAAAAGGAATTTTTAGGTAATACGAATGGAAGATAGTTTGTAATATATTCAGTGAAATGCTTCAACACTGTAGTAAAACAAATTTTATTTACGACCTTATTTTTGTTACAAAAACAACCTTAATAGCCCCGTAATATCATAGCTTTGCAAGCCGTAGGTTTGCATCGCTCGGTGGAAAATGGATGTTCCCAAACAAACGAGCATTCTGTAGGAATGCCACCATTGGTCTGTCACAGGGTTGCATTCCTAACGGAATGCGAAGACTCGGCTTTCTACCGAGCGTTACATTCCTAACGGAATGTAATCAAATTGTGAATTGTAAATTATAAATTGTGAATTGTTCTACCGAGCGATACATTTCTAACGGAATGTAATAACGCGAGAACATAGAACGGATTGGAAATAATAAGGTAATAAGGTTATGTCTGTTGGTGATCCTCTGGCTACTAAGGTTGTTTTTGTAAGAATATCAGGTTGTAAATAAGGTTTGTTTTTTCTAAAGCGTTGAAGTATTTCACTGATATATTACAAGAGACAATGAGATTTAAAGTACAAGCAGTTTAAAATTCGTCACGCCGAAATCTGTACACCGAATTGGCACGACGAATTTTAAACTGACAGGATTCAAAACAGCAATTTAACAATTACAAGAAGTATGGTTCCCGTTCTTGTTTTGGTTTTGTGTTATCGTCTTGGATTTCTCTTATCCAGATGTTTCTGAATTTGACCGGGTGTCCGTGATCTTGTAGTTGTATTGGCAAGAGTTCGGGGTGTGGATCGTAGTGTGGTGCGTTGTCCCATGATGTTGAGCCTTCCAACTCGTGATGATTTATTATCAAAACGCCGTTATGGAAAACAGTGATATAAGCCGGTCTTTCAACCTTTACCAATTTACCGCTTTCAATTTGTAGTTTTGGGCGGTTGAATACGATGTCGTAGGTTTGCCATTCACCGGGTTTTTTGCTCGCGTTTACCATTGGTGCTCTTTGCTTGTAAATTGAGCCGCATTGACCGTCAAAATAAGTCTTGTTGTTTCCGTATGAATTTAAAATCTGCACTTCATAATTCGATCCGAAATATACACCGCTGTTACCATCGCCTTGACCTCCTTTATGATCTTTCAATTCAGGTATCGCAAATTCAATATGCAATTGAACACTCCCAAATTTCTTTTTCGTTCTGTTATCTCCTTTGTTGGCGACCATAGCACCGTCAACAATTTTCCATTTATCGTTTGTCCATTCGGACGTATCCTTGCCGTCGAACAAAACTATCGCGTCTGACGGCGGCGCATTTGGAACATCTCCTGCCTTGACCGCCTTCGGTTCCTCCCACGCAATACCGCTCCGCCAATCCTTCGCAACCGCCGCCGCACAAACACAAACAGCGATCACCACAAACAACATCAAAATCTTTTTCATCTTTATCTTCC
Organism: Planctomycetaceae bacterium; assembly: GCA_031274045.1. Taxonomy (GTDB): domain Bacteria; phylum Planctomycetota; class Planctomycetia; order Pirellulales; family Thermoguttaceae; genus WRKP01. Next base: position 3,332 of record JAISQS010000222.1, read on the forward strand.
TTCTGGTTACTAAATGGTTATTTTTTTGTCATCACACCAAATCACCCAACTAACATCATTGGGCAAATTCTCTTGCCGAAACACAGCATTAAACGCTATCTGTATTCGCCAAAAAAATCTTTCATAACGTTCAGTGTAATCTTGCAAACATTCACAAACGGCAACCGATTACAACAACCAGCCGCCGAAACAAGGCAAAGAATATAGACAAAAATATTTCTACGTCAATCAGCACACAAAAAAACAACCCCAATTTAATGAGTTAAGCGACCACGTCTACCTCACGATCTCCAACACGTCACGCCCCATCGTCGGCTTGCCGCGCCGACGTATTCAACAAGAAAGCTCGGCTAAATGTCATTTACTCTTTTATATCTTGCGATGTCAAACATTCCTATCAGTAGGCATGAAACAAAAATGTTATTTTTATAATTTGCATTCAACATTTTTGTCGAAAAATTTGGTACAAATTTTTTTTGTGTATTTTTCCGTCTGTTTTATTTGGGTCAAAAAATGTCTTGACGATTTCGATTTAGGTATATTTTTTTGGTGATATATTTTGTTGAGGTTGACGTGTGGCATAGAGTATGCGATATTTGTCGGCGAGGCGTTCGGATGTTTTGACAATATATACTTGGATGTATCGTAATGTATACTTGGATGTCTCGTATCGATTAGTTCAATTGGCTGGGTGTAATCCGCGTCTTGTAATTTGCGTGTGATGCTCGGTCAAATTGTTTAACCATTTCAATTTTTAAACACACAAACCACAAAGTAATCAGGGGAATTACATCATGTCAACAATCAATGTACGTCGTAAGACACTTGTTAGTATTGCTGCCGATCCGAATTCATCGGCAGTATCGTTTGCGGGCAAAACGCCAGACCTTTCCGCAGTTTACGGCACGAACTGTTTTAATGAGTCAATTCAACGCGAACGTTTACCGGAGAAGGTATTTGAGTCGTTGCAAGAAACGATTCGTAGTTCTAAGCAGCTTGATGCCGGTATTGCCGAGACTGTTGCGAAGGTCATGCTTGATTGGGCAATCGAGCGCGGCGCGACACACTTTACGCATTGGTTTCAACCAATGACGGGCAGTACCGCAGAGAAGCACGATTGTTTTGTCACGCCGGTCAACGGCGGCAAATCTGTTACCCGTTTTAGCGGCAGCGAACTTATTCGCGGCGAACCGGATGCGAGTAGTTTTCCGTCCGGCGGATTGCGGGCAACATTCGAAGCTCGCGGGTACACCGCTTGGGATCCGTCAAGTCCCGCCTTTATTTTGAGGCATAAAAACGGCTCCACTCTTGTCATTCCGACTATTTTTGTAAGTTGGACTGGCGAAGCACTCGATATGAGAACGCCGTTGTTGCGATCAATGTCGGCACTTGAAAAACACGCACTCCGCGTCCTAAAACTTTTCGGCAATAAAGACTCAAAACGAGTTTTTTCGACAGTCGGTGCCGAGCAAGAATATTTCTTGATTGACCGTCGTTTAGCTGCGTTGCGACCGGATTTGCTTGTAACGGGGCGTACTCTGTTCGGCGCAAAACCGCCCAAAGGTCAGGAACTCGAAGATAACTACTTCGGCTCAATACCGGAACGCGTTCTCGGTTTTATGACTGAGCTTGAGTATGAGTTGGTTTTGCTTGGGATTCCTGTACGCACACGTCACAACGAAGTTGCCCCAGCGCAATTTGAGCTTGCGCCGTTTTTTGAGCCGGCGAATTTAGCGTCCGATCATCAAATGATCATAATGCAGCTTTTGCGTACAATTGCTACGCGGCACGGATTCCATTGTCTGTTGCATGAGAAGCCGTTCGCCGGAATTAACGGTAGCGGTAAGCATAACAATTGGTCAATAATGACAGACGACGGCGAAAACTTACTCGATCCGGGTGACACGCCGCACGTGAACGCCCAATTTTTGTTCTTCGCAACAGCGGTTCTTCGTGCGGTACATTTGCACGGCGACCTTTTGCGAATGGGAGTAAGCGGCGCGTCAAACGATCATCGATTAGGCGCGAACGAAGCACCACCGGCAATCATGTCAATATTCTTGGGCGGCGCACTTGAAGACGTGTTCAAACAACTCGCGCAAGGTTCCGCAACTTCCTCAAAGAAGTTGTTACCGATAGAAATTGGCGTATCGAATTTGCCGCCGATCAGCCGTCATAGTGCGGATCGAAACCGAACGAGTCCGTTTGCATTCACCGGAAATAAATTCGAATTCCGCGCCGTCGGTTCAAGCCAAAATGTTGCCAGATCAACAACTATTCTCAACATGATTGTCGCTGAAAGTCTCGACTACATGGCGGATAGATTGGAGTCCGCGATAAAAGGAGGCAAGGAATTTAATACCGCCGTACACGAATTAGTTTCAGAAACTATCAGACAACATGAAGCTGTAATTTACAGCGGTAATTGCTATTCGGAAGAGTGGAAAGCTGAAGCCAAAAAACGCGGGTTGCCGAATTTGATTACGACTGTTGACTGCTTGCCGTTGATAAATGATCCGAAGTCTATTGCCTTGTACGAAAAGTACAATGTTTTCAGCAAAAGCGAAGCCGATTCGCGACACGAAATATACTCGGAGAATTATATCAAGACTATTCATATTGAGGCGGAGTCGGCTTTGGAGGTTGCGGGGACAATGATATTACCGGCGGCGTTGAATTACAAAAAAACACTACGAACAGCCGCAACAACACCAGCACAAGAAGTGCTTTTGACAGACCTCAACAACGCGATTGACACGTTGATAGAGCAAGTCAGAAAGTTGAAAAAGGAGTTAACGGAAACGCCGGAAGGAGAAGTCTTGAAAACTGCGACATACTATTGCAAGTCGATTTTGCCGACGTTGCAGTCGTTGCGTGCGACGGTTGATACTTTGGAGGAGTTGGTGGATGATGACTTGTGGCCACTGCCGACATACACCGAACTGCTCTTCTCTCGCTGATAATCGCAACACTGCTAAATCTCAACAACGCTAATCACAATAAAACTCGCCAATGGCAATATCTCAAAAATTGCCATTGGTGAGTCCTTCGCCGCTTCGTGGCAATTGTCGGTTGCGCCGACGTGATCTTGGCGGTCGTCTATTTTGTGTTGCGTATTTTTTTATTTTCGGGCTTTGCTGAGATGACAACACCATACGCAACCAAGAACAGACCAATCGTGACCGCAAAATTGACTGACTCTCTGAAATACATAAAACCAATCACCGACAACACAATCATTTGACTCACTCCAATCAACGACGCTTGAACCGCCGATGTCATTCGCAATCCTTGAATTTGGAAAAAAAATCCGACCATGTTGCACACGCCTGAAACAGGGATAATATACCAGACATTAACAGGCACATCATAAAATCCCGATACACCATGTTTGACAAAAATAAATATTGCAAAAATCACTACTCCAACACCAAGTATAATATTCATTGCCAATGTTACCGGAAACGGCGCATATTGTTTACCAACATTTTGATCTTTTGGGTTGTTATCTGTTTTGTTACGCGGCGGAATATCAAATCCCGCCCATCTTGTGAATTGAAATGATTGCCAGACACTACTCTCCTCATTCCAATATTTTCTCATCGAATACCGCAATATGACAATATAAATCGAATACGCACATCCGGCGACAACAGCACCAATCGCCACAAAAATAAATGTCATACCGCCTTGCCGATCCCCTTCCGTAGCCGTCATCTCCTTGCCAACACTCAACAACACCACCGCAACAATCAACGTCACTATCGCAAACTTACGCCGACGAGATAACAAATCACCAAGAACATAACGCCCCAAAATAGCCACACCAATCAACGTCGATGATTGAACCAACGGCACCGTAATAATCAAACCAATCATCGCATAACCTATCACCTGCAAATGAGAACCAATAAGCTCACAAATAATCGCAGCAAAAGCCATAAACAATATCAAACGACGAGATATACGATCAAAACGCCCCTGAAAAAATCGCAACAAAAGCCAAGGCAATAAAACCACAAAACCAAAAAGCTCCTTGTAAAACAATATCCAATCATAATCAACTTCATACTCCGTAAGCAAACGCATAGATACATTCGATGCGCCATAAAAGAACGTAGAAAAGAAGGCAAAAACCACACCCGACCACCGCTCGCGACCAGACGGAACATCAGACAACTCAACCAGACTCATAAATTTGCGGCTAATTGTTAAAAAATTAAGATTTAATAATTGTTTCGTATTTTGTGCAGCAACAACTTCACACGTTAAAAAAATTTCACAATATTCATTCGAGCAAAAAAGAAAAATTCTGATTATTTCGGATTTTGTGGGGGTGTTACATTGTGTTTTTTATTCGCAGTATCAACGCCCTGAAAGGGCAACAAGCTCATAGCGTAGGGCAACGCCCTACGAAAGGGATTCAACAAACACCACTCGGGGCAACGCCCCAATAATATCAACAATAATGGAAGTTTTTAGTAGTGAGTTTTCTGTAAGGATTATATTAAAACTGAAAACTAAAAACTTCCGCTTGGTCTGATATT
>JAISQS010000224.1 GCA_031274045.1 Planctomycetaceae bacterium
GTAGGGCGTTGCCCTACGCTAATGTAGAGACGCAATGCATTGCGTCTCTACTTTCAGGGCGTTGATACCGCAAATAAAAGATACAATGTAACACCCCCACAAAATCCGAAATAATCAGAATTTTTAAAGCGTCATTGTTTGCACACTTTACCTGCACACGAATAATACTACACTCACAATCAATATGACTACGCTTATTGACAACGCGATGATTCCGAATATACCTTGTTTGGAGTTATTGATTTTTTTATTTTCTGTTGCGCCGTTGTCGGAGAGCCAGTCGGCGATTTGATCGAAGTGATATTTTTTAGCAATTGTTAGCGGGGTCTCGCCGTAATTATTACTCGCGTTTATGTCGGCTCCTTGCGAGAGCAAAAAATCGAAATCCTGAAAATCTAATCTGTTTTTCACTGCCAAAGAAAACGGTGTCCAACCTTCATTGTCTACGGCGTTAATCTCCGCCCCGTGAACGACCAAAAACTCCAGCACCTCAGCACAAAGATCACGTTTCACCGCTAAATGCAAGGGAGTTTGACCGTCGTCATTGACCGCGTTTATATCCGCGCCTTGCGCAACCAGATATTCCAACACCTCAACATAGAGATCATTTTTGACCGCAAAATGCAACGGCGTAAAACCGTAATTATTTTTGACATCGACAAAAATACCTTGCGATAAAATGTATTGCAAAATATCGATGTGAATGTCCCATCTTGTTGCGGCGAGATGCAAGATTGTTGAGCCGTTTTTGTCTGTTGCGTTTATGTCTGCGCCCTGTGCAACGTGAAATTTTAGCAAATCAATTCCCGCATTAAACAAAACGCCCCAATGCAACGGAGTCCAACCGTCGTTGTCCGGTGTGATTGTTATTCCTTGTGTCGTGAGACATTGTAGGATTTCGATTCGTCCCGTTTGCATTGCCCAGTGCAGCGGAGTTTCGCCGTATAAATTGACGGCGTTGACATCGGCTCCTTGTGAGACGAGGTATTGGACGATTTCCGTTTTGGGATTCCATCGAATTGCCCAATGCAACGGAGTCCAACCATAGCTGTCCGGTGCGTTGACGTTTGAGCCTTGTGATACGAGAAATTTTATTACGTATAAATTCGGATTACTTTTCGCGGCATAGTGCAATGGAGTCGCCCCGATGCGATCAACCGCGTCAACTCTTGCACCGCAAGAAATGATGTGTTTCAATACTTCAACGTTCGGATTATATTTCGCGCCTTGGTGCAATGGAGTCGCGCCGGTGTTATCGATGATGTTGATGTTTGTTCCTTGTAGTACGAGGAATCGCAACACGTCGACGTTCGAGTTTTTGGCTGCCAAATGCAGCGGAGTTGAGCCGCTTTCATCGCGGACATTGACGCTGACAACTTGCGAAACAAGATACTTCAAAATGTCAGCATTAGAACTATAAACCGCCGCCCAATGCAACGGAGTCGAACCATGAACCGTGTCAACATCTACTCCCGTTTCAAATATTGATTTCACCGTCGCCAAGTCTTCTTGCTTGATCGCATCGTACAATGCGTCAAGAATTGACACGCGGCGCGGTGTTGATTCTCCTGTTGATTCACCCTCAGTGTTGGGTGAATCGTTGGTCTTATCGTTTGTTGGTTGTGTTGTTTGATCTTTCATTTTATGGCGAGACGTTTTTTTAACGCCTCAAATAAATTGTTATGATATGTTGGCAAAAAATTCCTGCTATTCCAATCAACTCTACCGTTCTGATTGAAGGTGAATTGATCGGGCGGAAGTTTTTTTGATATGATATTTTAGAGAGAGGGCGGAAACGTTACTCCATGACTTTTGCCAACAGCACACCAACGCGCCGAACACCATCAAGGAATACCACGCTCAATAAATACCGCACCCATCCGCAAAGAATCTAATTTAGCACATGCCCAATGTCAAGTAGTACCAAGTCCTCAAGTTTTAATTGCACAGTTGTTATTCGGGGGAAAATTTTCACAACAATCAGACACAAACAATGAGAAAACTTTATAGCAGCGGCATCAGAAGAAAGTCAACAACCACAACTCGTTCACACAAAAATTTGGTAGTGTACTGAACTACTGCGTAACAATCTGACGTATTCGTTTTAAGTCTTCAATTGAGAGTTGACTTGCATGTATCTTTTCAATTTTGTCGGGGCATACGCTGCATTCTTTTGTGTATCCGCTGCGTAAATAGGCAAGAATATCTTCTTGTGAAGCACTAGCGGATATTCCGTTATGACTCAACACAGCGTTCCAATCTTTCGATAAAGCACCTTCTGTCAACGCGAGTCGGAAATTGGCGATGAAGCTGCATTTATATAACGTATCAGCGATAATTGTTATGCAATATTTACTACTACAAACGCTATGAGCAACAGACGGATTGCTGTCACTCGGAATTGGCATTCCGTTTTGATCCGTTTTATAAATTTTGCTCCAGTGTTTGTAGTCATTACCGATGACGTATGAAATTCCAAATGAACGAAAACGCTTGGTTGCGTCTGCAATAATCTGATTGTAACTTTTATTTGTCAGGTGTTTTGATATTCTGAATTCAATTTTTTCATTCGCCATTCTTTGGAGAGTTTCGTTGTGGATTTGAGATAGCAAAATACCATTTGTATAAATTACGATTCGTGATGTCCTCCAAAATTTTCTTGCAACAACGGCAATCTCCGCGTAATGAGGATGGAGTAGTGTTTCGCCGCCAAGTAACCGAACTTCATCCGGCTGAATTTTCTGCGACCAAATGCCAAATGAATCGAAAAGTTCATCTTTCGACACGATGCCTTGACGATAAGGATTCAAATTACTACAAAACGCACATTTTAAATTGCATCCGTATGCCAAATAAAATTCTATATTGGGAATGTGAACCTTGTTTTCAGCAGTAACCGCAAAACGCGACAACCAATTTTTATATTCTTTGGTGTATCTGTACGCGTGAAACGATTGCCCCAAACAAAGAGCAACTACTCGATCTTTTATTCCGTAACCAAATTTTCGGCATATTTTACCAAACCTTTGACGTATTGATTTGAGTGAAAATTTCATTTTTATTATGGCTTCATTTATTTTTTACGTTAGCACATTAACATAAAACAGAGGTTCCTTAACAGACATGAGCGAATTGTAACAAAAATCAAAATTGCAAAAAAGACCAATTTCATACCGAAATAAAAATATTTCAGTAATATATTTAGGCTTGTTCCAAAATTTGAAAAGAATGCAATGATGTTTTAGTTTTGTCAACAAATTTTACAGATTTAACTGGTTCTAATAAAAACTAATCTGCAAAATCTGCTACAGTACAACCTGCAAAATCTATTGACAAATAACAATGACGGAACAAGTCTATTACAAAAATAAAATTCCTCACTTTATGTCCTTTGTGCATTCGTACGCAACATATTTTTTTCGTTGCGTACAGAGTCACGAA
>JAISQS010000319.1 GCA_031274045.1 Planctomycetaceae bacterium
TATGTTGCCCTTTCAGGGCGATGGATATTGGAAAAACGTAACCCGCCGCGTTGCGGCGGGCTGGGGTATGTTGCCCCTTGCGGGGCGATCCGAAACACAAAATCCGAAATAGTCAGGAAAATTATTTACTACAATTGCAGTTTGCCAGAAAAAATATTTCGCTGATATATTACGTTTTTTCTACAGCGTTGAAGTATTTCACTGATATATTACAATTTTTCTATTCCCTTCCTCTCCTTGCCCGTACAAAATCACCCAACAATCAGGCACGAAAAATTAGAGGACTTGGTATTAGCTTTTTGGTAGTCAAGAAACCTTACGCTACAGACTGTAAGAATTTTTTGACCAAATCCTAACATAACATTTGCAAAGAACATTATTGGTGTCGGTGTTGTTGCTGTTTTATTCTCACCATACGTAGACGATACCTAACGTTCCGGTATGTAAGGATTGTAGACCGCTTAGGTAGGCATCGTATCCGCCAAAAAATCTCGTCCGCCCCATGTCATACCCCAAACTCGCCCCAAAAATTGCCCAATCCCTACCAGTATTCGTACCTCGCACACTGAATTTTGCCGATTGGTCTGGACTCCCCGCAAATTTGCCCGTAAATTCAGTGCATGTCCGCCCCATATATTCGTGCATCCACGCAAAATTGAAATCACCCGAAATCAATCCGCCCATAAAGATACGCTCAAATTTCTCCGTCCTAAATCCCAAAAATCCACGTAAACTCGTTGTCGAAGTTGCATCGCCAATCAGATTCAAAGCGTCCGCTCCGTTTTCTTGGAAGGCGGATTGGTAAACACCGGCATATTGGAAGGCGACGTAACCTTGCCATTTGAATATGGGGTCAAGATAATACGTTCCTAATTCGGTGTAAACAGTGCTATTGAAGGAGTTGTGGGAACTTCTTGCTTGCCGATAGCCGAATTCTGTCATTGTCCGGTCGGTTTTGTATTGATTGAATCCGTAGCCGTTGTTTAGGAGTATGTAGCCGATACTGTTGTCAGCGCGAAAATAAAATCCGCCCATAAACTCATGCGACCGCGAATGTTCCCTTATGTCTTTTGAGGTCAAAACGTTCTCCATTGCCGAGCCGTAGAATCCGAAATGACAACCGCTCCGCCGCATGAAATCTATCCCAAATACAGACCCGCCCGATGATTGCGAATAAGCATGTCCGTTAAAGTCGCTTTGAGTTGAACCGCCCATCCCGACAACCGTCAACCAACTCGTCGGCTTTTTTTGCACATGAACACAAGCACCCTTGCAAATATAACACGGCACAACCTCCGAAAGCGGCGGACGGCGTAAATAAGTCGCAATCGTGCGGTTTGCAATAGTCGTGTTTTGAATACTAGCCGAACCCGATGTAGCATAAATATTACCGACCGTTTCATCCATTGCAAAATGCGACCTCGATTCTGAATTTTCGGACAAATTCTCATAAGCCATCAATACTTCGTTCATGTCGTTAAATTCATTGACCTGCGGGGAAATCGTGTTCAAATATTGTGCAAGCTGACGCTGGTTATGAGTTTTTGCCATTTGCATGTGATCGACCACCGCCCCTTCTATCGTAACCCAATATTTCCCATTTACCCCATCCTTATAATCTACAACTCCACGCCGACCTTCCGTCGTTGCCCCAAGCACAAAACCCCCCCTCTCACTGTCAATTTCAAGCTCATCCGCCGACAGAAAAAGATACGCAATCCCCCGCCGCTGCTCACCATACAAAAAAATCGTCCCGCCGGAAACTTTCGCCTTGCCCGCAACCTCAATCCTGCCGCTGCTTGCCGCTTCCGTACCCGTACCAATCACAAGTGTTGCGTCGTTAAAATCCGCATTGCCTTTTACTGTCATAACCTTATTTGGAGCAAGCCCCAACAGCCCGTGATCTATACTGAGATTCCCCGCCTCAACATCTTGCGCAAATCGTGCTTCTGTCCCCGCATGGTTGATTTTAAAATTGCCCGTAGCCGACACAACACCATCACCCGTAAAACTGTATTTGGCACTGTTGGCGAAAGTTATATCGTTCGCATCAACCCTAACCGGAACATCTATCGTCCCCGAACCCGTATCAAATTTGACCGAGTCGCCATCAATAAACACTTCGTTGTCTTGTGTTATCGTGTCAAGCCAATAGTAACCGCCGCCTGATTTTAGACCGTTATTCCAAATACCGTTTCCGCCCGCCCATTTCAATTCAGCATTGGTCGCGTCCAATGCCAAACGAAGCTCGTTGTTTCCTGATTTCGTCAAATTTATTTGATGCCTGTCCGTCGGTGTTTGACCGGCAACCAATATATTACTTCCGAGTTCAGTCTCATCGGCAGTCAAAGTACCGGTCGTTTTTAATATGGAAAAAGAACCTTTTTTGAACGATGTGATGTCGATTCTTGCGTCATCATGTATTGTTGCACTTCCGGCGTTCAAGTAGGCGATGTCGTCTCCTGCGCTGTAAGCAGTGTTTATTCCAAGTATTGCGTTTGCATTGAGATTGAATGTGCTGACAGTGAGTTTATCTGCGTTATCGTGTTTGTAGTTGCTTGCGATATTTAGTTGTGCGTTTTGGTTTACGGTTACGTTGTTTACGTTGGCATGAGCGTCTTTGCCGATAGTCGTTTTTCCGGCGAGGAGATTTAGGTTAAATTGAGTACCGCCTATCAAGTTGTTGTTTAGTGTGAAGTTGAACGCCGGATCGGGAGTGGCGTTTGTGTCGTTGCCGAAGTTTATGTCGGTGGTAGAGCTGGAATCTGTTTTTATGTCGCCGTAGATTGCGGCACTGTTTACGCTGCCAACATCTTTCAGAATGTTAATAGTTGACAACGTCGCACTTTCGGCAATATATATCGCTTGTTTTGATCCTGTTATTGTGCCGCTGATGTCAAATCTACTTACACCGGAGCCGCTTCTCAAATTTACGCCGATTCCGGTTTCGTGGGTTGCGTAGATATTACCGCTATTGATCAAAATGTTACCATTGCCGGAAGCGACATACAAACCGATTCCGCCCTCGCCGGTAGCTTCGATATCTATAGATTTGCCGATATTGATTGTGTTATTGCTGCCGTCAATTCTTATGCCGACACCTTCAAAACCTCTGCTTGAAATATTCGCATTTTGCGAGAGAGTCAAATCACTCGTGTAAACATGCGCGCCGATTCCAAAAATAAATTCACTGCTGTAACCAATACCATTTTCCGTTCCTGCGCTGCTGTATGTTTTCCCAAATGCTTTGCTCGTGTTTATGACGTAACCTAGATTCGTCGCGTTTACTAACTGTAACAATTCAGCTTCAGTTGCAAACGGCATTCCGTTTGCGTTTTGGATGGTGACTCCCAGTACTTGTCCCATCGCTCTGATTGTTGCTTCGAGAATAGCGCGACTGTCTGATGATCCGTCAATATTGTAAGCTAGACGGGCATCCGCAGGACGACTAGCCGCATCCGGATAGGACGACGAAGGTCTTCTGTAATTTCCGTTGGCATCTTTTTTATGGTTAATTATCTCAGCAAACGCTTCGGTATTGGGATAACTTTCACCTGATGCGGAACCGGTCTGGGAATTATTAACAATATTGATAACGATTTTTTGATCCGGCGGCATGAAAGAAGTATTAACCAATTCTTTCCAATACTCAATTCCTCTTATGACAGCGTCGATTTGTTCTGTTGTCCATGGTTGATTTGAGAATGCTACTGAAGTATCGTTTGGCACGTAGTTACTGTCGCTTTGCGCGCCGGAGTAGAATCGCAACTCGAAAACGCCGACAGTTCTCACTTCCGGCGCGTATGTAGCGGCGTTACTGTTTTTTGTTGCGAGCAGACAAAAGATCAAAATCGTAAGCGCAACAACAGACCGCACAACAGCACAAAAATTCATGCCGATAGCTGTGTTATTAGTTTGTCTGTAATGGTCTGGTTGTCTTGTGTAAAGCTCCATCTTACACCCTTGTGTCAATACGCCGCGAGCAAGTACGTAGTTATAAACTGCTTGCACTTGAAATTTCGTTTCTCGTTCGCTGGCTTATCTACGGCGGTATTCAATTTATATTTGTCGCTTTTACGCTTTTGTGCCAATAAAATCCCATAGTACATTGCGTACACTCTCTATCATCGTTCTTATCGTTATTCCGCTTGTAACATCTGAAACGAAAAAAACAGTTATCTTGCCAGTTACGCCCGAAAAAAAACCGATAATCAGAACAACTGTTAAAATCAATAAACTTTATTCAAACTAACTACATTAACAGACAAGCTGGATGAAATAATTAAACTTGAGAATTTAATTTTGCTTTGACCAGAATCTTTTCATAGTCATTTTCTACCGAGCGATGTAAATCTACGGCTTGCAATGCTACGATATACTTTTTTTATACTTGAAAATTCCCTTTCGCAATCAGCTATCATTTTGTTATCGATATTGATCCCCAACTAACTCGTGCTTTACCAATTCGCGATGTGCGACCAACTTCACTTACCTTAGTAACTAATGTAACAAACGGAGTTGGCTATCTTACGTTGCGGCGAATTTTTTTACGCCCCAACGGGGCAAAAAGCCCATAGCACAGGGCAACGCCCTGTGAAAAATCGCCCGCAATAACTCTCGCCCTGAAAGGGCAAAAGCCAAAAGGGGCGGAAAAAACTTCGGTTCACCAACACGCCAAAACCTCATCTCCACCTAATTTTTTTAACAAAATAACCTTAGTAGCCGTTAAAAAAATCCTTTTCTTCCGGTTAATATATGTTTTCAAAAATATTTTATTTTTGTGGTGTTTGAACTGGTCTTGACAGGTGGTCATTGATTTGGTACAGTTACGCAACTTTTGCGGATAGCAGAAATATTAGTGTTGTGTCTTTTAGTTTTTTCGTTTCAAAAAATCAATATTTTCCATAAAGGAGGGGGCGAACTGGTTTCGACCGGACTAGTGAAGTGTAGGTTGCGTGTCGTGGTTGGTCAGCGGGCCACGTTAAAAGCCGACTAATAAATTCAAATGCCGAACCAAAATTGGCATTGGCTGCCTAATAATGGCAACCCCGGGTGCATGCTGTCGCCGAAATGGTGTGTTATTCGGACGTAAATTCGGATCGTTTCTGTTCAGGTTGACTACGATAGAAATTAAATAATGTTGTCGAATCGTTTGCGAGGTACCGTTGCCGATGAGGGACTGAGCGAACTAAAAAATAAATAATCGGACACACACGTAGACGCTTATGTGGATCGGTTTCGGGACGCGGGTTCGATTCCCGCCGCCTCCATGCGATAGGATGATGCCTCCTTTGTTTTGGTATCTTGGGTTTTCTTCTTTTTGCCGTTAGAAGTAAGGATTCCGACTTTTTTTGTGTTTCCAGAACGGCAGAAAGCAAGAAGATTGTGATGAAGATTTACGTTGGTAACCTCGCTTATCGGACTACAGAGGACGAACTCCGCGTGGAATTTGAGAAGTATGGAACCGTCAGTGAGGTCAGTGTTATAACTGATCGTGAGACGGGACGCTCGAAGGGTTTCGGTTTCGTCGAGATGTTGGACAGTGACGAAGCGACCGCTGCGATTGAGGCTCTTGATGGCTTCAATATTGGCGAAAGAACCTTGAAAGTGAACGAAGCGCGTCCAAAAGCTCCGCGTACTGGCGGAGGCGGCTTCGGCGGCGGTGGAAGACCCCGCGGCGACCGTGACCGTGAGCGACGATACTAATCGTTTCTCTTGTGTGTCGATTGCAAAGAAAAGAAAGAGGTAGACAAAGTAACATTTGCCTGCCTCTTTTTTTTATCCAAAAAAAATTACAAAACCAAACCGCTCCCGTCGGCGTAGCCAACAATTGCCGCGAAGCGGCGCGGACTGGAACGCGGACGTCCCGCCCGCCTAAGTGCATTAGGAAACCGAACGAGTTTGGAAGGAACGCCAAGACGTGTTGGAGAACATTTGCCAAACCGTTTTGGCGTTCAGTTCAAACTTTTTTGGTGCTATTACGCACAATGGCGGGCGGGACGCCCGCGTTCCAGGCCTTTTAAGCGTCGCGGAAGCGGCCGGGCACGCGGGCAACCCGCCCGCCTCTGAGTACAATAGAACCGAAAAAGTTAAAACGGCACACCAATACCTGTCGGCAAATGTCCTCCACCACGTCTTGGCGTTCCTTCCAAACTCGTTCGGTTTCCTAA
>JAISQS010000324.1 GCA_031274045.1 Planctomycetaceae bacterium
CGCCAATATTGATGTCAAGAAATATTTAGAGGAAAATACTCTTGCAAATATTGATAAATGGAGATTTTTACATCTCCTTGAAAACCAAACCGTTAAAAGAAAAAAAGCATTAAAAAAAACGCCATAATATAATCACTCTTTTTGCACACCCTACCCAACGGGGCAATAATATCAGACCAAACGGAAGTTTTCAGTTTTTGGTTTTAATATAATCCTCTCTTACTAAAAACTGAAATTATTGTTGGGGCGTTGCCCCGAGTGGTGTTCGTGAATCTCTTTCGTAGGGCGTTGCCCTACGCGAATGTAGAGACGCATTGCATTGCGTCTCTACTTTCAGGGCGTTGATACAGCGAATAAAAGATACACTGTAACACCCCCACAAAATCCGAAATAATCAGAATTTTTTTGTTAAAAGTAATGATGCAAAAAGTTGACGGGCGTTATTGGGAGCAGTGGGCGAAGTCTGTTGCGGAGATTGTGGAGCGGCAAATTGAACGTATTGGCAAGATTGTTGAGACGGGCGAGTTCAAGTCGGCATTCGACGAATTTATGAACGGACTGCAAAACAACATCAACCCAAGCATCACACCACAAGAAGCCATCGAAATGCTCTCACAACACACAATCACAAAACCCGTTTTTGAAGCGTTATTTGATGGATATTCATTCGTAAAAAATAATCCGATCTCGATCTCAATGCAACGGATGTTGGATTTGTTGGAGGCGCGGTCTCTTGCGGATGATGTTGAGATGTTGGAAAAATTTTACGAATCTGTGCGAAAGCGGGCTTCGAATATTGACAACGCCGAAGGGAAACAACGGATTATTGTTGAGCTTTATGATAAGTTTTTCAAAACGGCGTTTCCGAAGATGGTGGAGTTGTTGGGGATTGTTTATACGCCGGTTGAGATTGTTGATTTTATTATTTGTTCGGTTGATGATGTTTTGCGAAAAGAATTCGGTCGCGGCTTGACGGACAAGGATGTTAATATTCTTGATCCGTTCACCGGAACCGGCACGTTTATTACCCGCCTGATTCAAAGCGGGTTGATTCAAAAGAAGGATTTGCCGCGAAAATATGAGAGTGAAATTTTCGCGAACGAGATTGTGTTGTTGGCGTGTTATATTGCTGCCGTGAATATTGAAAACGCGTATCACGACGCGATGAATTTGGATGCGTACAAATCATTCGCCGGAATTTGCTTGACCGATACGTTTCAATTGGGCGAAACTGATGATGTCAAAAATTTGTTCTCAGAGATATTGCCAAAAAACTCAAAACGAATACAACACCAAAAAAAATCGGCAATCACAGTAATCATCGGAAACCCGCCATACTCAATCGGGCAAAAATCCGCAAACGATAACGCACAAAATCAAAGTTACCCAACACTGGAAAAACGCATTGCCGAAACCTACGTACAACTCGGAAACGCAACGCTTGTGAAGTCGCTGTACGATGCTTACATCAAGGCGTTTCGTTGGGCTTCGGATAGGTTGGACAAAACTCGCGGCGGCGTTATCGCTTTTATTACCAACAACGGTTGGATAGAAAAAGGGGGCAACGAAGGTTTCCGAAAATGTCTGGAAAAAGATTTCTCGTCAATTTACGTTTTTAATTTGCGAGGCTCTATTCGCGGCAGAAGCGGCGAAGCTGCAAGAAAAGAAGGACAAAACGTATTCGACATAATGACCGGAGTCGCAATCACTATTTTGATCAAGAATCCCGCAACGAAAAACGACAAAGCAACTATACATTATTACGATGTCGGCGACTATCTTAATCGCAAAGAAAAATTGAAAATTCTGTCGGCAACAAAAAGTATTTTAAATCCTTCCTTGAATACGCAACTTTTGTCCCCAAACAAACACGGAGATTGGATCAGCAAACGAAACGACGCGTTCAGTAATTTTATTCCGCTTGAACCGGAGAAGAAATTTGACACAAAAACGCAGTCGTTTTTTGTCATGCATTCATTGGGGATCACGACAAACAAAGATGCGTGGCTATACAATTTTTCAAACAAAACTCTCACGTCAAATCTGACAACAATGGTCAAATATTATAACGAACAACGTGCCTTGTATCACACCAAAACCGATAAAAAACACGCAAAAAATACAGTACAATACGATACAACAAAAATTTCATGGACAGATATGTTTTTGAAAGACCTTGAAAATAATATTGCCTACACGGTGGACAAACAAAAAATTTGTCACGCTCTTTACCGCCCCTTCACGCGGCAACAATTCTGCTACGAAAAACAGTTTTTGCAAAGAACATATCAACAGACAAAAATTTTCCCGACACCGAATAGCAAGAATTTAGTAATTTGTTTATCGTGTACCGGTTCAAATAGAGAGTTGTCTGTTCTTGTTACAAATATAATTCCTGATTTACACGCGGTAGGCGACACGCAATGTTTTCCACTCTATTATTACGAGCAAAATCAGAGGCAGAAAAAAACGATTTTTGATACGGAAGCGGATTATATTCGTCGTGATGGGTTGAGTGATTTTATTCTTGATCGTGCGCGGAAGCAGTACGGCAAGAATGTGACAAAAGAAGATATTTTTTATTACGTCTACGGTTTTTTGCATAGTCCAAAGTATCGCGAAATGTTTGTTGCGGATTTGAAAAAGATGTTGCCTCGTTTGCCGCTTGTTGACGAGCCGAAGATGTTTTGGCAATTCAGTAAATCCGGTCGCGAGTTGGCGGAATTACATTTGAATTACGAACAAGTAAAACCGCATCCGTCAGTGATTGTCGAATACAATCCGCTCACAACTTCAGACTTCACCAAACAAGTCAATAAAGCAGAATTGGAATACTTGAATTATCGAGTTGAAAAAATGTATTTTGCAAAAAATCCCAAGAAAAATCAAAAAGACTCGATCATTTACAACAACCAAATTACAATCAAAAACATCCCAAAAGAAGCCCGACAATACATCATCAACGGCAAATCCGCAATCGAATGGATCATGAATCGCTACACAATAACCACACACAAAAACAGCAACATAAAAAACAACCCCAACAATTGGGCAAAAGAAAATAACGATCCAAAATACATTTTGAACTTGTTGATGAGCGTCATCAATGTCAGCGTCCGAACAATTGAAATCGTGAAGACATTGCCGGAACTAGTTTTTTAGACGGATACAATGAAATAGGAGAAAATTGATATGAATGAACAAATTTATGAAATTTGTGACAGGATATTATCGTGTGTTGACGCGGAACGGATTTTTTTGTTTGGTTCGTATGCTTATGGCACGCCGCGTGAGGACAGTGATTATGATTTTTATGTTGTGTTGCCGGATGATTCGCTTTTGAAGCCGATCAATGCGTTACAAAAAATCAACAGACACTTGGCTCAATATAAAATGGACATTCCCATTGATGTTCACGCAAATTATAAACACCGCTTCGACGCACTAAGCACACAACCAACAATGATGAAAACAATCGCCAAAAAAGGAATTATTCTTTATGAACGAGATAGAAACAGTTAAAAAATGGTTCAAAAAAGCTGATAACGATTTGAATGTTGCACGGCGGATATTTAAAGATCAAAATGAGGACGAATTGGATATAGTTTGTTTTCATTGCCAACAAGCAGCAGAAAAGGTGTTGAAAGGCTATTTGATTTTTTGCAATACAGAGCCGCCGCGAACGCATAATTTGGCTAAACTGTGCCAGTTGGCAATGGAGTTTGATAATTCGTTTTCAAAATTACTTGACGCGAGTGCTGATTTAACCCCTTATGCGGTAGAAGTACGTTATCCTGATTAGATTTTCCTTACAAGTCATAAATGTATTCGCGTGACGTTAGCGACGGGGGCTTGCCCCCGACGAAATGGGGCGGGAAATGCGTTGGTGATCGTAAGGTAGGCATTAAACCGATAACAGAGGCGGAAAACGTGTCGACAAAACCAACACACCAACGTCGGCACAGCCGACAACCGCCGCGAAGCGGCGCGGACTGGAACGCGGGCGTCCCGCCCGCCTAAGTGCATTAGGAAACCGAACGAGTTTGGAAGGAACGCCAAGACGTGTTGGAGAACATTTACCAACACGTTTTGGCGTTCAGTTCAAACGGACTGGAACGCGGGCGTCCCGCCCGCCTCTGTGTATTAGGAAACCGAACGAGTTTGGAAGGAACGCCAAGACGTGTTGGAGGACATTTGCCAAGACGTTTTGGTGAACATGGATTGCCAAAACGTTTTGGCGTGCCGTTTTAACTTTTTTGGTTCTATAGCACACAGAGGCGGGCGGGACGCCCGCGTTCCAGTCCTTCGCCGCTTCGCGGCGAACTTATACAGTACAACGAGTCGGTTGCCCACCTTACGGTGGTGGTTGGTTGCCTACCTTACGATCTCAAATGCGTAAACCGCACTATTATGATGTCTCGCTTAAAATGTAATTGGAGGTAATGAAAGATTACATAAGTTTGGAATATTCTTAGTTTACCTTTCCTTTATGTTCCTGTGAATTATTTGCTATCTTGACGGTATTATATAGTCGCGTAAAATGTTACCCCTCTCGATTTTTGCGGGATGGTGTAAAGGTAGCACGAATGGCTCTGAACCATTTAGTCGGGGTTCGAATCCCTGTCCCGCAAATACACACGACAAATTATTCGCAACAAAAAGATATTCAAAAATATCAAAAAACGTATACAGTTAGCTCTTTAATAATAACCACAACAAAGACGAAATTGCGGTCAACAACACAACCACAAACAAACCAATAACCGCAAACAAATCCGAAATTGTGACCCGTTTAACCTTAACAAAAAAATAGTTGCTGATCCCGATTCAGTAACGTATCTTTTACAAAATCCGATGAAAATAGGTGTTTTTACATGTTGGTGCGGAGAGAATATTGCGCGGACGGTTGATTGTGAGAAGGTGATGGAGGAGGTTGGCAAGTTGCCCGGTGTTCATTGTTCGATGACTTACAAATACATGTGCAGCGAACCGGGGCAACAACTGATTTTGCAAAAGATCAAAGAGCTAGGTCTCACGGCGGTTGTTGTGGCATCTTGCTCGCCTCACATGCACCTGAAAACATTTCGCAAAGCAGTCGAACAAGCCGGCATCAATCCGTATCTTGTCGAGATGGCGAATATCCGCGAGCATTGCTCATGGGTTCATCCGAACAAGGACGAAGCGACCCAAAAGGCGATAGAGTTGATTCGAATGTCTGTTGAGAAGGTGAAGCATAATCGTGTTCTTTTGCCGATTGAGGTGCCGGTTACGAAGCGTGCGTTGGTTATTGGGGGTGGAGTTGCGGGGATTCAGGCTGCGCTTGATATTGCAGCGGCGGGGCATGAGGTAGTGTTGGTTGAGAAGGAGCCTTCTGTCGGCGGAAAGATGGCTGGGTTGTCTGAAACATTTCCAACTCTGGATTGCTCGCAATGTATATTGACTCCGCGAATGGTCGAGGTTGGTCAACATCCGAAGATAAAGCTGTTGACATATTCTGAGGTTGAATCTATTGAGGGATATATTGGGAATTTCAAAGTGAACGTGCGCAAGAAAGCTCGTTATGTTGACATGAGTAAGTGTACGGGTTGCGGTGCGTGCTGGACATCTTGCCCGCAAAAGAAAATTCCGAATACATTCGATTACGGTCTCGGCAACCGAACCGCAATCTACATTCCGTTTCCGCAAGCAGTGCCGTCAAAACCTGTAATTGATTCGGTGAATTGCATGAAGTTTAAGACCGGCAAATGCGGCATTTGCTCAAAAAAATGTGCAGCCGGTGCGATAAATTACGAGGACAAAGACGAAACGATTACGGAGGAGGTTGGTGCGATAGTTGTGGCGACCGGTTATCAACTTTACTCTATCGACAAGAAAGCTGACGGCAGCAAATTCTCCGGCTACGGCGAATACGGTTACGGCAAATACAAAGATGTCATCGACGCATTGCAATTTGAGAGACTAATATCAGCATCGGGTCCGACAAACGGTGAACCCAAACGTCCGTCCGACGGCAAAATTCCTGAGAAGGTTGTCTTTATAAAATGCGTCGGCTCACGCGACAACGCCAAAGGAATAAGTTATTGTTCGAAGATATGTTGTATGTACACGGCAAAACATACGATGCTTTACAAGCATAAAGTTCATCACGGCGAGGCACATGTTTTTTACATGGATATTCGCAGCGGCGGCAAGAAGTACGATGAGTTTGTGCGTCGGGCAATTGAGCAAGACGGTGCGATTTATCATCGCGGTCGTGTTTCAAAGATAACTCAAGAGGATGGTAAGTTGTTGGTTCGTGGTGTTGATACGTTGGCGGGTCGTCCGGTGACGGTTGATGCGGATATGGTGGTGTTGGCGAGTGCGATGTGTTCGACGGAGGGAGTTGAGTCTCTTGCGCAGAGGTTGGGGGTTGGTTATGATGAGTATGGATTTTTGACGGAGTCACATCCGAAGTTGCGACCTGTTGAGACGAATTCTGCGGGTATATTTGTGTGTGGAGCTTGTCAGGCGCCGAAGGATATTCCTGAGGCGGTTGCTCAAGCGTCGGCGGCGGCGGCAAAGGTAATGATAATGTTGAGTCAACCGGTATTGACGCGTGAGCCGGAGATTGCAAAGGTGGACGAGCAGCGTTGTGTGGCGTGTTTTGCGTGTGGTCGTGCGTGTCCGTACAATGCGATTGAGCGGACAGAGATCAAGGATCGCAAGGGGAATCTTATCAAGTGGACGGCGCGGGTTAATCCGGGTTTGTGTATGGGTTGTGGGACGTGTGTTGCCGTCTG
>JAISQS010000341.1 GCA_031274045.1 Planctomycetaceae bacterium
CAATGGATTCGGGCGATCCTGTTGCGATTATTTTTCCGCCGTTTTTTCCGCCGCCAGGTCCTAAATCTATCACCCAATCAGAAACCTTAATCATGTCCAAATTATGCTCAACCACTATCACCGTATTGCCGCAATCCACCAGCCGCGACAACATCTCAATCAGTTGCTTAACGTCATGTCTATGCAAACCCGCCGTCGGTTCATCCAACACATAAAGCGTTTTTTTGATCTCGTTTGTTGTTTTATTATTCTTTGTCTGCGAGGTGTTTTTTTCGTCGGTTTTTTTGACGTACTTTAACAAATTACTTGACGACTTCACAAGCTCTGTCGCAAGTTTTATCCGCTGCGATTCGCCGCCGGACAAAGTAACCGCCGATTGACCTAATCGCAAATAACCCAAACCGACCTCACAAAGAGTCTCCAAAAATTTGCTTATTTGCGGCACATTCTTAAAAAATGCCGCCGCGTCTGCTATCGACATATCTAAAACGTCTGCGATTGATTTACTTTTGTACAAAATATCTAGCGTCTCTCGTTTATAACGCCGCCCGCCGCAATCAGGACAAGTCACAACCAAATCACCCAAAAAACGCATCCTTATCTTCAACGTACCATAACCACGACAACGATCACAACAACCATTGCCGACAACTTTTTTCACAACCTTTTCCATATCAGACGCGCGATTTTCGTTGCGCGAATTCTGCGTTCCCATTGCGAACCAACCCGCTTTGTAACCGCGTTGTTTTGCTTCTTTTGTTTGGGCAAAAAGTTTGCGGATTTCGTCAAACAGACCTGTATATGTTGCGGGATTACTTCGCGGCGAACGTCCTATCGGTTGTTGATCAACCTCAATTAACTTATCAATATTTTCGAATCCGCTCACGCCGGTACATTTGATTTGCGTGTTAGTGTGGTTTGGCGGTTGATTTGAGTTGTCCCTCTTATTTATCGTACAATAATCGCGCAACAACGGAACCAACGTATCACCAATCAAAGAACTTTTCCCACTGCCGCTAACACCGGTGACACAAATAAAACAACCAAGCGGAAAGATTACATCAATATTTTGGAGGTTATTTGTTGAGACTCCTTTGAGTTTTATGATGTTGTCGGTGCCGTCAAGAATTACCGGATGTTTTGCAGGAATCGGAATCGTCAAATCGCCGTTGAGATATTTCAATGTTAATGATTCTGTTTTGGTCAAATCGGATTTTGGATTGTTTGTGTGATCTTTTTTTGTTCCTTTTTTTTGTTGTGAAATTTTTTTAGGAAATTCTATTTCGGCAACAACACGCCCGCCCAATTCACCGGCTTCAGTACCAATATCAATAATCAGATCAGCCTCGCGCATGATCTCTTCATCGTGTTCGACAATGATTAGCGAGTTACCGTTATTTTTGAGTTGGTGTAGAGAGTTGATTAGTTGTTTGTTGTCTTTTGGGTGTAGTCCGGCAGTCGGCTCGTCCAATATATAACAAACACCGACAGGCGCACCGCCCAACGCATACGCAAGCCGCACCCGCTGCAACTCGCCTCCGCTAAGCGAATCAGACGAACGATCAAGCGTCATATAATCTAATCCATTATTATTCATAAAGTTCAGACGAAACATTATTTGCTCAAGAATCGGATCTGTTATCTCAATTTTATCGTTCGGAATTTTTACATTTGTAAAAAAATCTATTGCATCGGATGTTGTCATTGCGCAGATTTCGTGGATGTATTTGTCGAAAACTTTGACGTTTCTTGCTTCGATGCCTAGTCGTGTTCCTTGACATTCGGGGCAAATTATTTCGGTGTTCTTGGCGGCAGTTTTTTGATTTTTTGTTTCAATAAATCCTGTTCCGCCGCAATTCTTGCAAGCACCATAAGGCGAATTGAAACTGAATGTCCGCGACTCAATTTCAGTATAATTAATGTTACAATTCGGACAACTATGAAGCGTCGTAAATTGGATATCTTCCCATTCCGTTTCAATCCCGCCGATTTGATTATTGGCAGATGGATTTGGTTTGGCGGTATTATTTGTTGTTGGTGTTTTATCAGATTCGTTATTTTTTGTGCGAGAAATTGTAACGTTCCCTTCGCCGTGTTTCAGGGCAAGTTGTAACGACTCTTCAAGGCGTAGTTCAATATCATTTTTCAAAATCAATCTGTCGATCACCGCGTCAATATTGTGCGGCACGTTCGGGTCAAGTTTCGGCAAACTCTGCACGTCGAACATTGTGCCGTCAATTCTTGTGCGGGCAAATCCGGCTTTTGTGATGTTATTGAATGTATTTTCGTGTGAGCCTTTTTGGTTTCTGGCAATCGGGGCAAGGATAATGAATTTTGTGAGCGGCGGCAACGATAAGATTTTTTTGATGATTTGTTGTGGAGATTGATTTTGGATGATGGCGTTGCAATTTTTGCAATAAACAATTCCGACGCGTGCAAACAGCAGCCGCAAATAATCATAGATTTCGCTCAAAGTTCCAACTGTACTTCTTCTATTATTTATTCTGGAATGTTGAGTGATTGCGATTGTTGGCGGTAATCCGGTGATGTTATCGACGTTTGGCCTTTGGAATTGTCGGATGAGTTGTCTTGTGTTTATTGAGAGAGTTTCGATGAATTGTCTTTCGGCTTCGGCGTGTATTGTATCGATTGCGAGTGAGGTTTTTCCGCTTCCGCTGATGCCTGTGATTACGATAATTTTTCCGCGCGGGATTTTGAGCGAGATATTTTTTAGGTTATTTGTCCGCGCTCCGCGTATATCAATAATTTTCATTTCGAGGAAATTTAGTAGAATTTGACAAATTGCTTGTGTTTGAACTTTCGTTAATGTTCACGGGTTTATTTGTGCCGGTATTGAATTGCTTTGTTATTTTGTAATATATACTTTTTATACTTGAAAATTCCCATTCGCCAACACCATTTCCATAATTTTGTCACCGATATTGATCCCCGACTAACTCACGCTTTACCAATTCGTGATATACGCCCAACTTTACTTACCTTATTAGCTATGCGACAAACGGTATTGGCTGTCTTACGTTGCGGCGAATTTACGCCCCAACGGGGCAAAAAGCCCATAGCACAGGGCAACGCCCTGTGAAAATCGCCCCAAATAACTCTCGCCCTGACAGGGCAAAAGCCAAAAGGGAGCGGAAAAAAACTTCGGTTCACCAACACGCCAAAACCTCATTTCAACCTAATTTTTCAAACAAAACAACCGTTAGCGAAGGGGACTTGCCCCCTCGTTATACCACACATCTTTTAAGATGCTTTTTGAGAATACGAAATAAACGAAAAATACGAAACATGACGAAATAATTTTTTTTAACGCGAAACACGCTAAAAAACAAAATTCGCGAAAGTGATTTTAAAAATTGTGTTTATTAAAATTGTGTTTATTAAAATTTCGCGCATTTTGTATTTTCGTGTATTTCGCGTTAAAAAAATTTTCTAAATTACTTTTCGTTTATTTTGTATGTTTCGTATGTTTCGTATTCTCAAAAAAGATGTGTGGTATAACGAGGGGCTTGTCCCCGATGAAATGGGGCGGTTTATGCGTTGGTGATCGTAAGGTAGTCAACCGACCGTCTTGGTATTATTTTTTGTTCTCTTGTTCGGCGCGAAATGCAGCGGCTTTTTGTAATAGAGTATCAAGCGGCTCGTCTTTGTAAAGTTCCTGTCGCCACTCGGTATAGTCAAAAGGCTCACGCTTTATTATCGCAATAAAACGTTCTGCATCCACAATACCAAGTTTTTCGGAAAGTGCCTTCATCCCTTTTTGACGAAGAACTGTTGCACTAATCATTGCTAAACCTCCTTATAAAATCGATAGGATTGACGATGTTAATTTCCGGAATTAATTTATTCGTAATATATCAGCGAAATATTTTTTCTGGAAAAACAGCAATTGTGGTAAATAATTTTCCTGACTATTTCGGATTTTGTGTTTCGGATCGTCCCGCAAGGGGCAACATACCCCAGCCCGCCGCAACGCGGCGGGTACGATTTTTCCAATATCCATCGCCCTGAAAGGGCAACATACCCTACAATCTATTTTATATTGCCCTTTCAGGGCGTTGGATATTAAAACTCCCAAGTCCCACCGCGTTGCGGTGGGCTGGATTATATTGCCCCGTTGGGGCGTTGGGAATTTTGTTGTAATAAGGTTGAGTTAAAGACGGATATTTCGCTGATATATTACGGAAGTTTTAATATTTCTCACACGTTAAAATTCGTTTTACGTTTTTTATTTTAACGCGAAACAAGCGAAAAAACGAAATACACAAAATTTATTTTAGCGTGTGAAAAAAATGTAAATATTCTTCCATTACCTTTCATTACCTTATCTTCATGTGAAAAATTTTTTGGGGTTTATTTTATGTCGGAATTTGTTGTGAGTTTTAATTCGGTGAAGTTTTCTTATTCGGAGCCGGTTGTTTTGCAGGATGTAACTTTTTTTGTTCGGCGTGGTGATTTTGTTTCGGTGGTTGGTCCGAATGGCGGCGGCAAGACGACGCTTTTGAAGTTGATGCTTGGGATGTTGGAGCCGGATTCGGGCGAGGTTAAATTGTTTGGTTGTCCGCCGTCGAACAACATAACCCGTGTCGGTTATACGCCGCAATTCATGTCTGTTGATACGAATTTTCCTATATCTGTTTTGGATGTTGTGCTTATGGGGCGTGTTGGTCAAAAGAATTTTTGGGCTGATATTTTCTCTGCGTACAGGTACACAAAGAACGATAAAATCGCGGCAATGGATGCGTTGCGGAAGTTGCAACTTGATAACGTCATAAATGTTCCGTTTGGAAAATTATCGGGAGGTCAAAAGCAGCGGGTCTTAATTGCGAGGGCAATTTGCGGTGAGCCGGAGTTGTTGTTGCTTGACGAACCGACGAACAATATTGACGCAACTTCAGAAAATATTTTGCAAGAAATGCTGACGGAATTGAACAAATCAATGACAATAATAATGGTCTCGCACGACGCAAGATTCGTCTCGCAATGCGTAAAAAACGTCATCTGCGTCAACAAAACCGTCGCAACACACCACACATCGGAACTAAACGAAAAAACAATACACCAACTATATAACCAACACGATTTGAGAATCGTACTACACAACCACAGATAACGCAAACGTAAACAAAATCAAATAACAAGAATTTTTGTTAAGGCTCTTTTATATTTTTTTGTTGGTGTACTAACATGAAATAATAAGATAGTTTTTGCAAAACTGAACCGTAACAGGTAACCAAGTTCCCTTCCCTTAATAACCAACGAATCACCCCGCACGCGCCCTTATCCCTTATTGTTTGAGTCGTACTTTATCTTAACAAATAAGGGGATAAGGGCGCGCGTGTGGTGGCTTCGTTGGTTATTAAGGGAGGGAGAAACTGGTTACCGGTTACGAATTGGTTTGAGTAATGTTGATTGGTTTTTTATACTATTTAAGATCATAATTTATCGTAACAAGCTTTTATATTTTACTTTAACACGTCAATAAGAAACGATAAAAGAGCCTTTGTTAATTGAGGGTATATATTTGTTGACTCCGAAAGATATTTTTGGTTTGGGCGGGGTGATTGCTCGGCGGCTTGAGAGTTATGAGTTGCGTCGTGAGCAGCTTGAGATGTCTGAGGCGATAAACATGGCGTTTATTGCTAAGAGTCATCTTTTGGTTGAGGCGGGTACGGGAGTTGGAAAGAGTTTTGCGTATTTGGTTCCGGCAATTTTGCAAACGGCTGGTAATCAGAATGCCTCTTGTAAGAGTAGTCAAAAGAGTGATCAGATTGACGTGACTGCTGTTGATTTGCCCAAGAACGAAACGCGCGCCAATCAAACCGCAATTAACGTAACGATAAATAACCGCGATACAACTTCTACCCAATCAGATTCAAATACATCGTTTATTGGTTGTATTGTCGGCAATAATTTCGTTGAGGATTCCGGCAAAGATATTGGTGATGTTCCGTTTGATGCGGGTGATTCAAGTGTGACGGGCGATCAATTGAGTGATCAATCTATTGAGCAATCTATTGAGCAATCTATTGATCAATTTGTTGATCAATTTATTGATCATTCGATTCCGTTTGATGAGTCGTATGAGTCTGAATTGGGGCATGATGGTTTGTGTGATCAGCCTGCGTCGCCTCCTCGTGTTGTTATTTCGACTCATACGATAAGTTTGCAGGAGCAGATAATTGAGAAGGACGTTCCATTTTTGCGTTCGGTGTTGCCGTTTGAGTTTACGGCTGTTCTTGTGAAGGGGCGTAGTAATTATGTTTGTCGGCGGCGTTTTTTGTCTGCGAGTCAAAAGCAGACATCGCTTTTTGACGAGTATAAGCAGCTGCAATTTGCGCGTATTAAGGAGTGGGTATCGAAGACGGATGATGGTTCGAAATCGAGTTTGGTGCCGGAGCCTGATTGGGATATTTGGGCGGAGATATGTTGTGAGACGGGCAATTGTTCGGGGCGGCATTGTGGTGAGTATAAGAATTGTTTTTATAACAATGCGCGTCGTCGGGTTGCTAATGCGCAGATTTTGATTGTCAATCATGCGTTATTTTTTAGTGATTTGGCGTTACGGATGCAGAGTGGTAGTATTTTGCCGTCTTATGATATGCTTGTTTTTGATGAGGCGCATACGATTGAGCAGGTGGCATCGGATCATCTTGGACTATCGGTATCTCAATATCAGGTCGAGTATAATTTGCACAGATTGTTTAACGAGCAAACGAACAAGGGACTTCTTGCGGGTGGTGCGAGTCCTGATAAGACGGCAGAGGACAATATACTCAATATGTTCAATGATAAGAATAGCAATAGCAAAAAGGCTGCTCAGGTTGATCTTGTGATCGATTATGCGGATGCGCGGGCTGCGGTTAATGATTGTATGTATAGAACGGCGGATTTTTTTGGTGATATTACGGATTGGTTGCAAAGTCATCCCGGCAGCAATGGGCGAGTGCGTGAAATTATGATTGTCAAAAATACTCTTGCAGAAGGTTTGAACAAGCTTATTGAGCGGTTGCGGCGTGTGATAGAGAAGTTGCAGAATCCGTCGGAAAGGCAGGAATTGATAGCAGCAAAAGAACGAATTACCGCGATACGTCAAGATGTTGAGGTTTGGTTATTGCAAAGTTTACCGAGTGAGTCGGTTTATTGGATAGACGTGCAATTCACTACGCGCGGACAGCAAAGAATCTCAATAAACGCGTCGCCGGTTGACATCGGACCAATCTTGCGTGAACAACTATTCGGAAAAATAAAAAGCGTAATAATGACCAGCGCAACCCTGACAACAGGAAACACATTCTAATGCTTGTAGTCTGAAAAAAGTTCCATTATTTTTTGCGGACTACAAGCCTAAAATCTCGGATTTTGTGGGGGTTATATTTGAAAGTAAATCTCCGATTTATCCGATCATGAAAGAGTCAAATATCACAACGATGACAACACCCCAACAATAACCACACTTAACCCAAGTTCCGCAGTTGGTCAAAAAATAAAAAATTTCAAAATTTTTTTGTTGTTCTACGCGGCATGTTTATCTGACCTCTTTGCAGAAAAGTTGATGGCAAGCGAGTTGTTTATTGGGTATTTGTTGAGTCTTAGGCTTTCGCCGGAAATTAACTGGCAACAAAAGTGTTAGAATTGGGCTATGGAGATTTTTGATAAAAACGTAATATATCAGCGAAATATTTTTTCTTGAAAACTGCAATTGTGGTAAATAATTTTCCTGACTATTTCGGATTTTGTGTTACTGATCGCCCCGCAAGGGGCAACATATCCTAGCCCGCCGCAACGCGGCGGGTTACGTTTTTCCAATATCC